>NZ_DAHVSH010000129.1:0-11690 GCF_027324685.1 Haloactinopolyspora sp. | reverse complement strand
GTCGCCACCGCGGTGCGGTACATGGAGTTCACCGATGCCGTCCGCCGCTCGGCTGCCGAAGGCCGACGCATCGGCCTGTGAGGCTGCCCCGACACGAGTCGACGGTGCGGTCGTGAGTCACGTGACACCGAAGCAGAGGACCCGTCGTGAACATCCTGTTCCTCATGACCGATCAGCACCGGGTCGACACGCTCGGTTGTTACGGTAACCAGCGGATTCGCACCCCGAACATCGACCGGCTGGCCGCGGCCGGAACCACGTTCGACCGCTTCTACACGCCGACGGCCATCTGTACACCAGCACGGGCCAGCCTGTTGACGGGTCACGCGCCCTTCCGGCACAAACTCCTGGCCAACTACGAACGCAATGTCGGGTACATGGAGGACCTACCCCACGATCAGTTCACCTTCGCCGGGCCGCTTCGAGACCACGGATACGCCCTGGGGCTGTTCGGCAAATGGCACGTCGGGACCCACCGCACGGCCGCAGACTTCGGTTTCGACGGACCACACATGCCGGGCTGGCACAATCCGGTCGACCATCCGGATTACCTGGCCTATCTCGCCGAGCACGGCTTACCCGAGCACGTCGTCAATGAGCCCGTGTACGCGCGCACCCCGAGCGGAATCGAACACCTCATGGCTGGACGGCTCGAGCAGCCCGTCGAGGCGACCTTCGAGCATTACCTGGCTACTCGCACGATTCAGCAATTGGAAACGTACGCGCGCCGGAGCGTGAGCACCGGCGCGCCGTTCTTTCTGGCCACGCACTTCTTCGGGCCGCATCTGCCTTACCTGCTGCCGGACGAATACTTCGATCTCCATGATCCCGACGAGATCGACCTACCGCCGTCGCTTGTGGAGACGTTCGCCGGCAAACCGGAAGTCCAGCGCAACTACAGCGCGCACTGGGGCTTCGACACGATGCGACCGGAGACCTTGCGCCAGCTCATCGCCGCGTACTGGGGTTACGTGACGCTGATCGACCACCAAGTCGGCCGAATCCTCACCGCGCTGAGCGAACTCGGCCTGACCGACACCACGTCGGTGTTCTTCACCGCCGACCATGGCGAGTTCACCGGTTCGCACCGGCTCCATGACAAGGGGCCGGCCATGTACGAGGACGTCTACCGCATCCCCGGCATCGTCCGGGTTCCCGGAATGCCTGCCGGTCAGGTGTGCGACGAGTTCGCCTCGCTGACCGACATGACGGCCACCATCCTCGACCTTGCCGGTGCCGACCCGGCGCCGGCGGTGGACAGCCGCAGCCTGCTCCCGCTGGTCCGTGGCGACGATGTCGATTGGCCGCGCGAGCTCGTGGCCGAATTCCACGGCCACCACTTTCCGTACCCCCAGCGCATGATCCGCGACGAGCGGTACAAGCTGGTCGTCAATCCCGAGTCGCGCAACGAGCTCTACGATCTGCAGGCCGATCCCCACGAGCTCCAGAACCGATATGAGCATCCGGAACTGGCGCCCGTGCGCTCACGACTGACCCGGCGGCTACATCACCTCCTGCGCGAGCGCGGAGACAACTTTCACCACTGGATGACGACGATGTACGACGTGGACACGACCACGGATGCCAACGCACTGTTCGCTTCGACGAGGCCGCAACGGCCAGCTACCTGACCGTCCAGACGTCGACGACCGCGTCTCAGCTGCTTTCGGCGGCCGACGACGGCGGCAACGGATGGAAGAGCAGCTGCACGCCGTCGTCGGTTCCGATCCGTTGGACGCCGATCCGGTAGACCGGCTCCAGCACGTCCGGGTGAAGGACATCGTCCGGCGTGCCGGCCGCGGCGACGCGGCCGCCGTCGAGCAGCACGAGCTGGTGGCAGTAGCGCGCGGCCAGGTTGAGATCGTGCAGGACCAGGATGGTCGTGACACCGAGCTGGCTGACCAGTTGCAAGACCTCGTGCTGGTAGCGGATGTCGAGATGGTTCGTGGGCTCGTCCAGCAGCAGGTGATCCGCCTGCTGCGCCAGTGCCCGGGCGATCAGGACGCGCTGCTTCTCGCCGCCGGACAGACCCGAGAACACTCGGTCTGCCAGATGGCGAGCACCCACCCGACTCAACGCCGCGGCAGCAATCCGGAAGTCGTCGCGGGAGTGCCGCTGGAAGGCGGTCAGATGCGGCGTACGGCCGAGCAGCACGGTCTCGCTGACCGTCAGCGGCAGCTCGCCCGAGCCCTCCTGGACCACCACCGCCATCCGCCGGGCGAGCTCGCGTGCGCCCAGCTCGCTCACCGGAGCGTCGTCCAGGCTGATCCACCCGGCCCGCGGGCTCAGTGCGCCGTAGAGGGTGCGCAGCAGTGTCGTCTTGCCACTGCCGTTCGGGCCGATCAGGCCGATGACGTGACCCGGGCCGGCGGCGACGCCGACGCCGTCGAGCACCAGCGTGTCAGCGTAGGCGAACGAGACGTCCTCGGCGGTGATCATCGGCCGGGTCCGAATCGCTCGACGATGCGTTCCAGCCCGTCGACGGACAACGGGGTGGGCGGTTCGGTGAAATTGAACAGCTGGACGAGAATGTCGTCGTTTCGTACCGCTGTGATGCCCTCGGCGCCGGGCAGGTCGACCACGGCGTCCTTGACCTCGGCCGGGTCGCCGTCGGTGTACAGCAGGACGAGGACATCCGGGTCTTGTTCGATGATCTGCTCCAGCGTCACCTCGAAGACCCGTTCGTCGACGTCGCCGAAGACGTTCGTGAAGCCGGCCGCTTCGAGCTGCGGGTGGGCCATGCTCTTGTTGCCGTAGGCATAGCCGCTGCCGCCACCGACCGTGGGGTAGAGGACCGCTGCCGTCCGTTCGGGGGCGTCGGCGACGGCTTGTTCGGCCGCGGCGACCCGGTCGCGCAACGAGGCGACGACGGCAGCGGCCTCGTCCCGGCGGTCGAAGATCCGCCCGTACGTCTCCACCTGCTCGTAAACGTCGTCGAAGGTGGTCGCGGCCGAACGCTGCGGACAATAGACCGGCTGCTCCAGCGCGTTGATGCCGACGTCGGCCAAGGCTTCGCGGGTGATGCCGTCCGGCAGTCCCATCACGAGGTCGGGTTGCTGGGCGATGACGACCTCACGCGAGATCTGCAGGTGACCGCTCTCGTCGACGTCCTCACCGAGTGAGTCGATACCGTCGATGGCCGCGTTGACCTCGTCGCTGTAGTACTCCTCGGGGAAGGCTCCGGCGCGCAGCACCGCGGTGTCGACGACGCCGAGCTCGTACATGGTCGTCACCGGCGCGCTCTCCAGCAGGACCACCCGCTCCGGTGGTGCGTCGAACGTCATGTCGACTCCGCAGTTCTCGATGGTCAACGGGTACTGCGCACCGCCGCCCGTCGCCGCGGCGTCGTCGAGGTCGTCACGGTCACCTGTTCCGCAGGCCGTGGCGAGCAGGCCGAGTGCCAGCACCGCGGTCAGCATCCGTCGTCCGCGTCTCGGGCTCATCCTTGCTCTCCTCATCGAATACCGCAGCTGGGTCGGAGTACCCGATCACGTGCTGTTCGCGTGGAAACGCCGAACGAGAACCAGCAGGAACGGCGCGCCGATCAGGGCGGTGATGATGCCGATCGGCAGTTCCTGTGGCACCAGCACCACCCGCGCGGCGACGTCGGCCCACACCAGGAAGATCGCGCCGATCAGGGCGGCCACCGGCACCACCCGGGCGTGGGCGGCGCCGACGAAGCGGCGCGCGACGTGGGGGATCACCAGGCCGACGAAGCCGATGCCGCCGGCAGCGGCCACCACGGCACCGACGCACAGCGAGACGACGATCAGCAGCTGCACCCGGAACCGGGTGGGCGGGACGCCGAGCGTGAGCGCGGTCTCGTCACCGATGGCCAGCGCGTCCAGGTGTCGGTTCCACGTCATCAGCGCCGCGATGGTCACGCAGACGATGACGACCACGATGGCCAACGGCCAGGACCAACGCGCCAGGCTCAGCGAGCCGAGCAGCCAGAACAGCACGGAGCGGGCGCCTTCGGCGGAGTCGGAGGCGAAGATCAGGAAACTGGTCGCAGCGTAGAGGGCGTACCCGACGGCCACGCCGGCCATGAGCAGCCGCAATGACGTGATCCGCCCGCCCGCGCGCGCCACCACGAACACGACGATCGAGGCGGCCAGGGCGCCGAGGAAGGCGCTGGCCGACAGTGCGTTCTCACCGAATCCGGCCCCCAGCCCGAACAGGATGGCCGCCGCCGCACCAGTGGACGCCCCCGACGTGACCCCCAGCAGGTACGGGTCGGCCAGCAGGTTACGCACCATCGCCTGCAACGCCACGCCGCACACCGCGAGTGCCGCGCCCACCAGGGCCCCGAGCAAGACCCGCGGCAGGCGCACCTGCCACACGATGGCGTCCTGGGCCCGGTCCCACGTCGGTGTGGCCGGCCAACCCGCGACGTGATGCGTGACGACTTGGGCCACGGTGGCCGGCGAGATGGCCACGGCGCCCAGCCCGACGGCCAGGACGAGCGTGATCAGCAGTGCGCCGGACAACCCGCTGAGCCACAGCGCGCTGCGTCGTCGTTTCCCGGCCTGGCCGAGGTCGTCGTCGGCCACGTCGGGCAGCCCGATCGTCTTGAGCGTCAGGACACTGCCTCCCTCGCGCCTCGCCGACGGCCGCCGACCCCGGTTCCTCCATGCGTGTCCCTACATGCGACGCAGTCGCAAGTCATAGGTGCGACTATGTCGCATCAGGCCGGTGGCGCGCCAGTCCGAAACTCCGGACGAAGCGGCGCCGACTACGGTGAGCCCGAACGCCGACGTCGACATGTGGGGAGCGCCGCGATGACCGATCCGGTTCGCTGGGGAGTGCTGGGAGCTGCTGCGATCGCTGTGAACAAGGTGATTCCGGGCATGCAGAAGGCCGCCAACTGCCACATCCTCGGGCTGGCATCACGCAACGCGGACCGGGCGGGCGAGGTCGCCGCGAGCCTCGGCATCGAGCGGTCGTACGGGTCGTACGAAGCACTGCTCGCCGACCCCGACATCGAGGCCGTCTACGTGCCGCTGCCGAACAACCTGCACGCGGAATGGACGCTGCGAGCTGCAGCGGCCGGTAAACACGTGCTGTGTGAAAAACCCATGGCCATGAGCGCCGACGAGGCGGCGACCATGGTGGAGGGCGCGGCGAA
Organism: Haloactinopolyspora sp.; assembly: GCF_027324685.1. Classification (NCBI taxonomy): domain Bacteria; kingdom Bacillati; phylum Actinomycetota; class Actinomycetes; order Jiangellales; family Jiangellaceae; genus Haloactinopolyspora; species Haloactinopolyspora sp. The sequence continues at coordinate 6,562 of NZ_DAHVSH010000129.1, read as the reverse complement.
GGCCGGCGTCAAACTGATGGAAGCGTTCATGTACCGGCTGCATCCGTCGTGGGTGCGGGTGCGTGAGCTGGTGGCCGGCGGCAGCATCGGCGAGCTTCAAGCCGTCCACGGCTTTTTCGCCTACCACAACCTCGACCCGGCCAACATCAGGAACATCGCCGACCTGGGCGGCGGCGGCCTGATGGACATCGGCTGCTATCCGGTCAACGTCGCCCGGATGATGTTCGGCGCCGAGCCCACCGCCGTGCACGCCGCGCTTCGTCGCGACCCCACCTTCGGCACCGACGTGCTCACCTCGGCGGTGCTTGACTTCGACGGACGCCACGCCGTCTTGTCGTGCTCCACCCAGCACGAGCCCTACCAGCACGTTCAGCTACTCGGGACCGAAGGTCGGCTGTCGGTGGAGATCCCGTTCAACATCCCGCCCGACCTGCCGACGCGGATCGTCCGGTACGCAGGGGGCACGCCGCCGGTGGCACCTGGAACCGAGGTGTTCGAATTCGCCCCGGCCGATCAGTATCAGATCCAGGGGGAGCTGTTCTCCGCCGCGATCCGTGCCGACACGCCGGTTCCGACGCCGCCGGAGGACGCGGTCGCGAACATGGCGGTGCTCGAGCGCATCGTCGCAGCCGCCGGCGGCGCCGCTCGAGGTCCCGACGACGGCTGAGTCACGCGGGCGGGGTGAGCGGTTTGCGCTGGGTCAGCCGCCAATGGTTGCCGAACGGGTCGCGAAACGCGGCGTCGATGCCGTAGAAGCGCTCCTCGGGCGCCTCGATGAACTCGACGCCGTTGGCTTTCAGCTCGTGGTAGGTCGCCCAGCAGTCGTTGGTGGCGAAGGCGCCGACGCTCATGTGCCCGGTCGCCACCAGCGACCGGATCTGCTCGGCCAATTCGCCGTTCACCTGGGGCGGGCCGGGAAGGACGAGCATCAGTGGCACCTCGGGCTGGTCCGGCGCGTGGACGACGAACCAGTGGAAACCGTCGTGAACCGCGTCGATGTCGACCTCGAAGCCGAGCGTGCCCACGTAGAAGTCACGGGCCACGTCCATGTCGAGGACGTTGACGCACACCAGGGCGATACCGCCGATCATGATGATTCCTCTCGCCCGCTCACGACCGGCCGGCGAACGCCGCCACGACCGGTGCGATGACCACGCCGGCGACATTGTGATCCTGCCCGTCGAGGATCTCGGTGCGAGCCGCCGGAATGGCCGCGGCGGTGTGCCTGGCGGCTTCTCGCATGAAGGCCGGGCTCTGCGTTCCGGCCAGCACCAAAGTGGGCACGCCGATCCGGGCGAAGCGTTGGGCCGGCACCGTGTTGTCCCCCATGACGGCGGCGTCGTAGGCCAGCGTAGGGGCCAGGCTGAGCCCGTGCCGCCAGTGTTCGGATTCGCGCATCCCGGCGATGACGTCTTCGGGGACACCCACCAGTGTCATGAAGTGCGCGAGAGCGTCGTCGCGGCGGCCGGCCGCCAGCAGGTCGTGCAGCCGGTCGGCGTACTCCTTGGCCCGTCGCGGGCCGTCCGGGTCGGTGCTGAACGGCGGCTCCCACATGATCAGGTGATCGATGGCCAGCCCGCTGGCGGCGGCTTCGGCAGCCAGGACCGCACCGGAGGACAAGCCGAGCACGCTGGCCGATCCGCCGGCGGCGTCGAGCACAGCGCGCAGGTCGTCGACCTCCCGGCTGACGGCGTACGGGAGGGTGTCCGTGCTGTCGCCGCGGCCACGACGGTCGTAGTTGAGCACGGTGAAGTGCCGGCCCAGGGCCTCGGCGATCGCGGCGTCGGCGCCCCGGTCGCACGACGCGCCGGCGACCACGATGATCGGCGGGCCCGAGCCCAGCTGGTCGAAAGCAATGGTCGTGCCGTCGGCGGACATGATCTGCTGCATGGCGAGGCCTCCTGTCGCTGTCCTGGCCGCAGTGCTCTGCGGTCTCGGCCCGAACGTAGGCCGACGCGACGGCCGCAGGCTTCTCGAAAACCGCCCAATCTCACCGGCCGCGCGTGCCGGGCCCACGGCATCACGGCCGCGGACGGGTCAGCATCCGCACGTAACAACCGGGCAGCTGGGCGAACGCGTCGTGGCCGCCGCGGTCGCGATAGGCGCTGGGGCTCTCGCCGACCAACCGGCGGAACTGGGTGCTGAACGAGCCGAGACTGGTGAACCCCACCGCCAGGCAGACCTCGGTCACCGTCAACTCGCCGGCGCGTAGCAGCGCCTTGGCCCGCTCCATCCGGCGGCTCATCACGTACTGGTGCGGCGTCTCGCCGAAGGCGGCCTTGAAGCTGCGGCTGAAGTACGAAGGAGACACGCAGGCGCTGCGGGCCAGCGCCGCGACGTCGAGATTTTCGGCATAGGCGCGGTCGATCAAGTCGCGCACCCGCAACAGGTGCCTCGACATCGCCGGTGCCGGGCGGTTCACCGGTCCATCATCGCGCACAGCGCGCGATTCCATGGCCGAGAACCTCTTCCAGTCGTAGCCATGGCCACGTGATGACACCGAGGGGTGCAGGCACGAACACAACTCGAGGGTGACGCGGGCGGCGTCGCGGGGCGCCTAGATTCGCAAGCATCAGGTGAGCAGCCGGAGTACCGGTGGTGTCGGGAGAAGGGTGGAGCGCATGCGATCCGAGCGGATCCGACGCGCCACGGGCCTGTCGCCGTGGAGCGTCGTTGGTCTCGCCGGGCTGGGTGCGCCCCGCGCGGTCGCGCACGATCTCGGTCCGGTCGATGCCACGGTGAACGCGGTCCTCGTGTTCGCCCCGTTGGCGCTCTGGCTCGTCGTCGTGCTGTGGCGGCGAGTGCCGAACCCACTGGTCACACTGATCACCGTGGGCCTGGCTTACGGGCTCGTTCTCGGCGTGGTCCACCAGATGCTGTGGACCTACGCCTATGACGGTGATCCGCCGTCGCTCGGGGGAAACCTGGCCGACCGCCTGCCGCCGATCGTCGAAGCCGCCGTCATCCGCGGGTCCGCGTTGGTGAGCAGCGTCGTCACCGGAGCGCTGGTCGGTGCGGCCGTCGGTGCGGTGGGGTGGCTCCTGGCGCGAGTCGTTCCCGCACCGCACTCGGATCGTCCGGTCTGAACCCTCCTCGTTACGCGTCCTCCGCCGTCCGCAGCACGCCGGTGAGGTGTTCGGCGGCAGCGAGCACAGCCGGTGCATGAACGCGTCCGGGCTGGCGGGTGAGCCGTTCGATGGGCCCGGACACCGAAACCGCCGCCACGACGCGTCCGCTGGACGAGCGGATGGGCGCCGAGACCGAGGCCACGCCCGGTTCGCGCTCGCCCACGCTCTGTGCCCAGCCACGCCGTCGTACGGCTGCCAGCATGGTGGCGGTGAACCGCGCGCCCTGCAGGCCGCGATGCATCCGCTCGGGTTCCTCCCAGGCGAGCAAGACCTGCGCGGCGGAACCGGCGAGCATCGTCACCGTCGCCCCGACGGGGATGGTGTCGCGCAGGCCCGACGGACGTTCGGCGCCGGCGACGCAGATGCGCTGGTCGCCCTGGCGACGGAAGAGTTGGGTGCTCTCGCCGGTCGCTTCGCGCAGCCGGGCGAGGACCGGGCCGGCCGCGGCGAGCAGCCGGTCCTCACCGGCGGCCGTCGCCAGCTCGGCCAGCCGTGGGCCGAGGACGAATCGTCCGTGCAGGTCGCGGGAGACCAATCGGTGATGCTCCAGAGCGACGGCGAGACGGTGGGCTGTGGGTCGAGCCAGTCCAGTTGATGCGACGAGGTTGGCCAGGGTCGCCGGCCCAGCCTCGAGAGCAGACAAGACCAGAGCTGCCTTGTCCAGAACGCCGACTCCGCTAGAGTTGTCCATGAGTCGATACTGCCATCTCAGCATACGAGACTTCAAGTACTGTCCCTGCGGTGATTCGAGACGACGAACAGGAGCCGGTGATGGGCAAGACCCTGGCCGAGAAGGTGTGGGACGCGCACATCGTGCGCCAGAGCGAGGGCGAGCCTGACCTCCTGTATATCGATCTTCATCTTGTCCACGAAGTGACGAGTCCGCAAGCCTTCGAAGGACTTCGTCTCGCGGGCCGTCGGGTACGCCGGCCGGACCTCACCATCGCCACCGAGGATCACAACACCCCCACGGTGGACATCGACAAGCCGATCGCGGATCTGACCAGCCGCACCCAGATCGAGACGCTGCGCAAGAACTGCCAGGAATTCGGTATCCGGCTGCATCCGCTCGGTGACGTCGACCAAGGCATCGTCCACGTCGTCGGCCCTCAGCTGGGGCTCACCCAGCCGGGCCTGACCGTCGTCTGCGGCGACTCGCACACCTCGACCCACGGCGCGTTCGGCGCGCTGGCCTTCGGTATCGGTACGTCGGAGGTCGAGCACGTGCTCGCGACCCAGACCCTGCCGATGAACCCGTTCAAGACCATGGCCATCAACGTCGAGGGGACACTGCGCCCGGGCACCACGGCCAAGGACATCATCCTCGCCGTCATCGCCAAGATCGGTACCGGCGGAGGGCAGGGCTACGTCCTCGAGTACCGCGGCGAGGCGATCCGGCAGCTGTCCATGGAAGCGCGGATGACCATCTGCAACATGTCCATCGAGGCAGGCGCGCGGGCCGGCATGATCGCCCCCGACGAAACCACGTTCGAGTACGTGAAAGGCCGCCCGCACGCCCCCGAGGGCAAGGAGTGGGACGCCGCGGTCGAGTACTGGCGCACCTTGCGCACCGACGACGACGCCGTGTTCGACGCCGAGGTGACCATCGACGCCGACTCCCTGGAGCCGTACGTCACCTGGGGCACCAACCCTGGCCAGGGCCTGCCGCTGTCGGGCTCGGTGCCGGATCCCGCGAGCATCGCCGACGAGACCGCTCGGGCCGCGGCGCAGCGGGCGCTGGAGTACATGGACCTGGAGCCCGGCACCCCGTTGCGCGACATCAAGGTCGACACCGTCTTCATCGGGTCGTGCACCAACGGGCGCATCGAGGACCTGCGTGCCGCCGCCGAGGTCATCAGGGGCCGGCGCAAGGCCGACGACGTCCGGGTGCTGGTGGTCCCGGGGTCGTTCAAAGTGCGGCAGCAGGCCGAGGCCGAAGGCCTCGACAAGGTGTTCACCGAGTTCGGCGCGGAATGGCGCCACGCCGGCTGTTCGATGTGCCTGGGCATGAACCCGGACCAGCTCGCGCCCGGCGAGCGCAGTGCCTCCACGTCGAACCGGAACTTCGAGGGTCGACAGGGCAAGGGCGGACGTACTCATCTGGTCAGCCCGTTGGTCGCCGCAGCGACCGGCGTGCGCGGCACACTGTCGTCGCCTGCCGACCTCGAACCGTCGATCAGCTGATCCCATGACCGTCGACGGGTCCGCGCGCCAGACCAGGCCCCGTCGATGATCATGGCGGACTGCCGAAACAGAGGGAGCTATGGAGAAGTTCAGCCGCCACACCGGCATCGGCGTGCCGCTGCGATACAGCAACGTCGACACCGACCAGATCATCCCCGCCGTCTACCTCAAGCGGGTGACCCGCACCGGGTTCGAGGACGCGCTGTTCGCGGCCTGGCGCGGCGACGAGTCGTTCGTGCTCAATCAGCCTGCGTACCGCTCCGGCTCGGTGCTCGTGGCCGGGCCCGACTTCGGCACCGGCTCGTCGCGTGAGCATGCCGTCTGGGCGCTGAAGGACTACGGCTTCAAGGCGGTTCTGTCCTCGCGGTTCGCCGACATCTTCCGCGGCAACTCGGGCAAGCAGGGGCTGCTCACCGGGGAGTTGGCACAAGACGACATCGAGCAGATCTGGAAGGTGCTCGAGAACGAACCCGGCACCGAGGTGACCGTCGACCTCGAACACCGCGAGGTCCGTTGCGCCGACATCGTCGCGCCCATGGGTATCGACGACTACACGCGCTGGCGGCTGATGGAGGGCCTCGACGACATCGGGCTCACCATGCGCCACGTCGACGCCATCGCCGATTTCGAAACCGCTCGGCCGTCCCACAAGCCGCGCACACTCGCCTGACCCGGCGACACGCCGGGTATCTCCCTGTTGTCGTTGTGTGCGGCCCCGGGACTGCCTAGCGTGTGGATCACGACGGCCGGACCTCGGGCGTCGCGACATCGGGTTGAGGAGCGACGGTGAGTAAGAAGAAGCTGATCGACCGGATCGCCGAGCGCTTCGACGGCAACCGCGAGGTGGCCCAGCACGCGCTCGATGCTGTCGTCGAGGGCATCACGAAGTCACTCGCGGCCGGCGAGAAGGTGGCCGTGCGGGGTCTCGGCGTGTTCGACCGCGGCAGCGAGGGGTCCAAGCGCAGAATCGTGCCCACCTTCGCTCCCACTGACGAACTCAAGGACGTGGTCGCGGGCGTGCGTAAGGTCCGCTCGCGCGTCGTGCAGTCGCTGTCGATGGTCCCGTCGCAGGCGGCTTCGGCCGCCGAGTCGGCCAGCCGGGTCGCGTCGTCGGCTGCTCGCAGGGCCGCCGACACGGTCCGGGGTGAGCGCGGCGATGATGGAGCTTCGACGGCAACGCCTTCGGCTGACGAGAAGGCATCGGGGTCGACGTCGTCGGCGTCGGCGAAGAAGGTTGCTGCGAAGAAGGT
>NZ_DAHVSH010000108.1:0-29407 GCF_027324685.1 Haloactinopolyspora sp. | reverse complement strand
GCGGCCCTCGCCGCTGCCGGTGTCTGCTCGCCCGCCCTGGTGGCACCTGCTCGCGGGCTCGACGACGACCGCCGCGCCGCGCTGACCGAACGCCTGCGGCAGTTGCATGCGATCTGAGGCCGTTGCCGTCACGGCCGCCGCCGGCCTCGGTGAGGGGCCGCTGTGGGACGCCGAGCGGTCCCGGCTGATGTGGGTCGATCTGCTGGCGAACACCGTGCACGAGTTCGACCCCGCCACCGGAGACGACGTCCTCGCCGCTTTCGACGTTCCGGTGGCGGCGCTCGCACTGACCGAGGGCGAGCAGTATCTCGCGGCGGCCGGGCACGACATCGCGCTGCTGTCGTGGCCGGATCCGGTCCTGACGCCAGTCGCCTCCGTGACCGGCGGCAGCCGGACCAACGACGGCGGCGTGGACCCGGCCGGCCGATTCCTCATCGGGACGATGGCCGACGAGTCCAGCCCCGGCGATGCGGCGTTGTTCGTGGTCGAGCGAGGCGAACCCCGCCAGGTGCTGGACGGCGTCACCATCTCCAACGGCCTCGACTGGAGCCCGGACGGCTCGGCGATGTACTACGTCGACACGCCCCTGGAACGCATCGACGTCTTCGACTACGACCCCGACACCGCAGAGCTGTCCAAACGGCGCGTTTTCGTCGACCTGTCCGGGGTGCCGGGGCGTCCGGACGGGCTCACCGTCGACGCCGACGGCGGGGTCTGGGTCGCCATGGCCCGCGGGGGCGCGGCCGTACGCCGGTTCACCCCCGACGGGCGCCTCGACCACGTGCTGCCGCTTCCGGTTCCCCATGCCACCAGCCTCGCCTTCGGCGGCACGGACCTCGCCGACCTGTACATCACCACGTCCCAGCTGCGCATGACCGACGCCGACCTGGCTCGGTGGCCGCTGGCCGGCTCCCTGTTCCGGGTCGAAGCCGTCGGCGTCACGGGCCGTCAGTCCCACCGCTACCGGGCGTGATCGCCAGGGATCCACCGCGGCCCTAGCCGCGGTAGATCCCTGGTGGTCACCGCTCAGTCCTCGGCGATCACCCTGATGTCCCAGGCGCCGAGCCGCACCGGCCGGCCGGGGCCCACGGGTTCGCCGGCGAACACGTCCGTCCCTTTCACCAGGTCGTCCGGCAGCTCCGGCGTCTCGAACGACCAATTGCTGACGAACGCCAACGAGCGCCCGTCGCGCGCACGCGCCCGAGTCATCCGGACCGACTCGGGCAGACCGGCGCCCAGCGGCTCGATGTCCGAGGCGCGCAGGACCCACGACCCGATCTCGCGAGCCAGCCCGGTGTCGGGCAGCATGCCGACGTAGGTCACCCGGCCCGCACCGTAGCGGTGCGTCGTCACCGCGGGGAACCGGCCGAAGTGTGGGTGGTCGTAACCGGCCAGCACGTCGGCGCCTTCGACGACCAGCTCGTCCATCCACGCCGTGGCGAGCGCCCCCGGTGGCACCTCCAGCCCGCCGGAGACCGAGGTGACCGGCAGCGGCGCCGCGAGGTTGGAGTACAGGTTGTAGCCGACGCCGGCCGCCTCGCGTAATGGACCGGGCGCACGGACCCAGCGAGCCCGGGCGTACTCGTCGGCATACCCCGTACGGATCGTCAGCACCAGGTGGCCGCCGTCGTGGGCGTAGCGGGCCAACCCGTCCAGCGTGGCATCGTCGGCGACGTACAGCGCTGGAGCCACCACCACCGGGTACGCCGAGACGTCCGAGCCGGCCGGCAGCACGATGGCCTGGGCCCGGGCATCGAAGAAGCCCCGGTAGAACGTGTCGAAGATCCGCTCGTAGCTGCGGCTGTCCGGCGCGGCGCCGTCGGCGGTCTTCAGCGGCGGCTGGCAGGCCATCGCCCAGCGGCTGTCGTAGGAGTACAGGAAGGCCACTTCGGCTTCGGGGGTGAGCCCGGTCAGCAAGTCGCCGTGCTTGGCCAGGTCACGGCCGATGCCGGCGACCTCGTCGTAATTGCGGTTCGGCTCGAGATCGTGGTTGACGATGCCGTGCGAGTAGATCTCGTGCCCGTAGTGCAGGCTGTGCCAGTGCCAGTAGGCGACCATGTCGGCGCCGCGCGAGATCGTCGAGAACGCCGCCATCCGCCACTGGCCGTCGTAGCCGGGGAAGACGTTGTCCGAGCCGGCGATGCTGATCGGGTTCATCTCGGTGATGAAGAAGTTCGATCGCTTGACGCCGTAGGCCATGTCCGAACGCTGGTAGAGCTGAGCCGGGCCCGAGCCCGCCGTGCGGGCCGGGTACATGTGCAACCCCTCCACCGGCGGCTGCGCCAGACCGTCCTGCGTGGCATGCGGGAAGTTCTCAGCTTGCACATCCATGACGGCGCCGATGGCATACCGGTCGGCGTCGGGCTTGCCGTGGTAACCGACCACGTCCTGGGTGACGAACTGTTCCGGGCGGGCATAGTCGCGGACGATGTCGACCTGCCACTGCAGGAACTCGGTGGTCATGCCGGCTTGGAACCGGCGCCACTCCAGGTCGTAGCCCGGGCTGGTGTTACCGGCCGGAGCCCACAGATCGGCCCAGTCACTCAGCCGGTGCGACCAGTACGTCAGTCCCCAGATCTCGTTGACCTTGTCGACCGTGCCGTAGGTGCGCCGGATGTGCTCGCGGAACGCGTCGATGACGCTCGGGTTGTGCGCGCCCGCGGTGCCGGTCTCGTTGTCCACCTGGAAGCCGATGACGCTGGGGTGCTGCGCGTAGCGTTCGAGCACCAGACGGGTGATCCGCTCGGCGAAATGCCGGTAGGTCGGGTTGGTGACGTCGACGTTCTGGCGCGCCCCGTACGGCGTCACCTGGCCATCCCGGCGCACCGCCATGATCTCCGGGTACCGGCGGTGCAGCCACGGCGGAATCGCATACGTCGGCGTCGTCAGCACCACCTGGATACCAGCCGCGTGCAACGCGTCGAGCACCCGCTGTAACCAGTCGAGGTCGAACTCGCCTTCGCGCGGTTCGCACAGCGACCAGATCGAATCGCCGACGCGGGCGTAGTTGATGCCAGCCTCGACCATCATCCGCACGTCGTCGTCGAGACGATCGAACGGCTGGTACTCGTAGTAGTAGGACACGCCGTACAGCAAGTGAACTCCTCAGTGCGGGGGTTTCAGCCACGTACCGCGCCGGCGACGCCTTCGACGAAGTATCGCTGGAGCAGCAGGAAGATGATGACGATGGGCATCAGGGCGATGGTGGAGGCAGCAGCCATGCCGGACCAGTCGGTCATGTTCTCGCCCTGGAACGAGTAGACGCCGACGGCCAGCGTGCGCAGTTCCGGCTGGGCCAGAGTCAGCACGAGTGGGATGAGGAAGCTGTTCCAGACCCGCATCAGCGCGAGGATGATCGCGGTGGCGATCGCGGGTTTGGCCAGTGGCAACATCACCGTCCAGAAGGTCCGCACGAACCCGGCGCCGTCGATGCGTGCGGCTTCCTCGAGCTCGTTCGGCAACTGCCGGAAGTATCCGGCGAACAACATGATCTGGATGACGTGTGCTCCACCGGACTCGGCGAGGATGATGCCCCACAACGAGCCGGACAACCCGAGCTGGTTGATCAGGTCGAACACCGGGATGATCGTGTAGCCCTCGGGCAGGAACAGCGTGGCGATCAGGAGCACCACCAGCACCTTGCGGCCCGGGAACGGGTAGCGCCCGATCACGTAGCCGATCATCGCCGTGGTGACGACGACGATGGCGATGGTGAAGACCGTGATGAAGATCGTGTTCCAGAAGTACGGGCCGATGTTCGCCTCGTACCAGGCCCGGGTGTAGTTCTCCCACTGCGCCTGCTCCGGCAGGATGCTGACACTGCCGAAGATCTCGGTGTCGGTCTTCAGGGACGAGCCGACCATCCAGAGGAACGGGTAGATCCAGATCAGGCAGATCGGCAGCAGGATGAGGCTGACGATGATCTCTCGTCGCCAGCCCCGGCGCTTGCGAGGCGGCGCGGGCGCGGTGATCGTCTGAGCCGGTGCCGTGGGTTCGGTGGCGGTGGGGATCGTCATCGCCGGTTCACCTCCTTGACGTCGCTTTGCATGGCACCGGCTCGTCGCACACCCCAGACCTGCGCCAGCGTGAAGATCAGGACCGTGATGCCGAAGAACACCGCCACCGCCGAGGCGTAGCCCAACCGCGGCGTGAAGTCGGCGGCGAAGGCCAGGCGGTAGATGTACAGCTCGACCAGCTCGGTGGCGAACGCCGGGCCGCCCTGCGTCATCGACTGCACCAGCGGGAAGGTCTGCAGCGCACCGACGAAGGTGATGAGGATGATGACCACGGCGAACGGCGTGATCATCGGCACGGTGATGTGCCGGTGCGTCTGCCGGCGAGTACAGCCGTCCACGCGGGCGGCCTCGTACAGCTCTTGGGGCACGGTCTGCAGCGCGACCAGCCAGTAGATCATCGACATGCCCATCCACTTCCAGACGAACACCCCGGCGACCGACCACAGCGCCAGGTCAGGGTCGCCCAGGAAGTCCACCGGACGGTCGATGAGCCCGAGGTCCAGCAGGACGGCGTTCAACGGGCCGTCGAACGGATTCATGATCAGCGACATGACGACGCCGACGATCGCCGTCGTCGTCACCACCGGGAGGAAGAACATCGTGCGGAAGACCGCCCGCATCCGCAGCGACGCGTCGTTGAGCACCAGAGCTGCGAACAACGCCAGGATCAGCATCACCGGAACCGCGACGGCGGTGAACGCGAACGTCCGGCCGAAGGCGCTCCAGAACGCGGCATCGCCCACCGCCTCGCGGTAGTTCTCCACACCGACGAAGCGCTTGTCCGACTCCAGCCCGGACCAGTCGGTGAACGAGATGTACCACGACGAGATCATCGGGTAGAGCGTGAACAACGCGCCGAGCACCAGCGACGGCAACATGAACACGTAGCACCAGCGCGAGTTCCACAGCCGTTCGCGCAGCGTCGTGGGTGATCCCGAGGTGCGGTCCGCGCCGGCCAGCCGTTCGGCCGGTCTGAGCATGGCCATATGCTCTCCTGGTCGAGTGCGGTTCAGCGACCGTCGTAGTCCTCGATGGTGTAATCCTTGGTCGGGTCCCAGTTCGGGAAGATCCAATCATCGCGGGTCGCGGTGCTGCCGTCGACCTTCGCGGCCTTCGCGATCGCCTCGTCGCGGGCCCGCTCGGCGCGGTCCTTGACCTCACGCAGCGCCTTGCGCACATCGCTGACCTCGCCCACGAGGATCGCCTGCAACACGTCGGCGAACCCGGGGTCCGGCGGCTGTTCGTGCTTGGTGACCAGCGCGACGTCGGGGTTGGCGATCACCGGTTCGGGGTTGCCCACCATGGCCTCAGCCAGCTCCAAGCACGTCTTGGCCTGGTCGCTGTAATCGGTGGAACCTGCCTCGCGCGCCTCGGCGAGAACCGGCGGGTTGCCGACGCCAGCATTCTCGGCCCATCTGGTCTGGCCGTCGAGGGAGGTGACGTAGCCGAGAACGTCCCCGGCGACCTCCTTGACCTTGCTGCCGGCGAACATCGTCAGCATGTCCCCGCCGATGGTCACGTATCCCGGCGGCCACGGGTTCTCGTTCGGGAACGGTAAGGGTGCGACGCCGAAGTCGAAGTCGGGCTCGTCGCGGTCCCAGAGGGCGGTCACCCACGGCCCGGCGCTGACCATGGCGGCATTGCCCCGGACCACCCGCGGCCAGCACTCCGGCGCGGTGAGCGAACTGGACCCGGGGAAGACGCTGCCGTCCTGCTGCAACGCGAGCATCAGCTCGATGGCCGCGACGATCTCGTCGCTGTCGTGGTGGAACTCGCCGGACGGTTGGAGGATGTTCCCGACGATCGGCAGCCCGGCCATCCGCGCCATGTACTCCACCCACTGCACGAGCCGGCCAGGCTGGTTGATCTCGAAGATGACGCCGTAGGCCTGCCCGTCGCCCTGTTCGGTGACCTTGCGGGCCGCTTCGCGGTAGGTGTCCCATGTCAACGGCTCGGTCTCGGGGTCGAATCCGGCGTCGTTCATGAGCTGCTTGTTGTAGTGGATGATCTGGAAGTGCCGCTGGTCGGTGCCGATCGGCACGATGTACTGCTGGCCGTCGAAGACATGCACGCCTTCGACCTGGTAGGTGTCCGGGAAACGCTGCTGCCAGTCGGCGAAGTCGGGCATGTAGTCGTCCAGGGGTGCCACCCACCCTTCGGACACGGCCTGGCTGAGCGGAATGTTGCCCGGCAGCTGAATCAGGTCGTGGGCGGAGTTGTTCCGGATACCCAGCGGCACGACCTCTTCGATGCGGTTCCACGGCAACGGGTCGTATTGGAACGTGACGTTGTCGTGCTTGGCCTGGTACGCCTCGGCAAAAGCGTTCCAGAAGTCCGCTTTGGTGTCACCGCTGTCAACCAGCCGGATGGTGACGTCCGTGGAGGGGAAGTCGCCGGCCGGGTCCGGGATGTCGAACTCGAGGTCTGTTCCGCCGCCGGAGCCGTCGCCGCCGCCGAACCCGCCGCCGCAACCCGACAGACCGGCCAGCGCGGCGGCGCCCAGCCCAGCACTGGCAGCGAGGAACGTGCGCCGTGTCGGTCGGCCGGCACCAGGAAGAGTACGCCGCTGTGTCATCGGGCGACCCGCCTTCCGAAACTCGTCGATGAGTAATCGATTTCAGGTGGTAAGAGGTTAGACCCCTGCTCTCGTAAAGGTCAATGGGTAGCCGGCGTCTATACCGTGCCTTGAGGTTGTTTCTGCAGCTCGAAGGCTGCGGACGGTCAGACAGCCGCGCCGTTGCCGTCGGCCGCTTCAGCGGCCAACCGGTCCAGCGCGGCACGATGCGCGCTACGGATGTGGGTGCGCGCGGCTCTGGCCGCCGCTGCGGCGTCATTGGCCGCCAGGGCGTCGACGATCCGTTCGTGCTGACCGCGCGATTTCTCCCGACGCCCGGGGATGAGCAGCGTCGTCTTCATCCCCGAGATGAGGATGTCATGCAGTACGTGACTGGTCTGGCGCAAGAAGCGGTTGTCGGCGATATCGGCGATACGCAGGTGGAACGCAGCATCGAGCTTGGCGAGTTGGCGGAAGTCGGCGGGATCGGTGTCGAAGGCCGCGTCGAGCTCGTCGAGGACGGCGCGCAGCTCGTCGACCTGATCGGCGGTGATGCGCTCGGCCGCCCAGCGAGCCGCGGGCACCTCGAGCACCTCGCGCATCGAGAACAACTCGTCGATGTCGAGGTCGGCACCCCGCAGCGCCGCGCCGAGCTCCGCGGCCGACGGCTCGACCACGAACACGCCGAGACCGTGCTTGACCTCGAGCCGACCTTGGGCTTGCAGAATCCGCACGGCCTCGCGGACCGAAGGCCGGCTGGCGCCGACCAGCGCGGCGAGATCGCGTTCAGTGGGCAGCCGGTCTCCCGCCTTGAGCGATTTGCTCTCCAGCAACTGCTCGATCTGAGCCACGATGCGCTGAGCGACGCTGCCTGATTCGTTGACTGGCTTCCACACCCGCAGCCACCTCCATCGACGATTCCAGCATAGAACGTCTGTGGTCAGAGTTCTGGCCCTGTCGCGGCCGAGATCAGTCGCGGCAAGACATCAGGCCAGGACGAGCAGCCCGCCGTAGGCGACCGCGGCGGCGAGACCAGTGGACGCCGCGCCCAACGCGGCGGTACGGCCACCAGTGCGCACCAGGCTCCGCAGGTGAACACCGGCACCGAGCCCGAACATCGCGCCGGACAGCAGCACTGCCGTGACGACTCCTGCTCCCGACACCACGACGTCCGGCAGCAGACCCGTGCTACGCACGCCGGCCATCGCCAAGAAGCCGAGCACGAACAGCGGCACCAGGGGCGGACGCGGCCCGCCATCGGTACGACTGAGTGCCCGGCGTCGTTCCCTCAGGGCGACCAGCGTGATCATCGGGGCGAGCAGCACGACCCGGCCCAGTTTCGCCAGAACCGCCACGACGAGCGCGACCTGACCGGCGATGCCCGCGGCAGCGACAACCTGCGCCACCTCGTGGACGCTGGCGCCGATCCACACGCCGAACTCCCGGTCACCGAGCCCCAACACGTCCTGCAACAACGGGAATCCGGCGATCGCCAGGCTTCCGTACAACGTCACCATCGCGATGGACGTCGCGACGTCGTCCTCGTCGGCATCCACGACGCTGGCCACGGCAGCCACCGCCGACGCGCCGCAGATCGAGAATCCCGTCGCCAGCAGCAACGAGCGTTCCCGGCTCACCTGCATCAGCCGGCCGAACCACCGGGTGCCGACGAACGTCACCACGACGGTGATCACCACCACCCCGAGGTAGCCGGGGCGCAGCTGCAGCAGCTCGGGCACGGCCAACTGCAGCCCCAGAACCACCACCCCCGCCCGCAACATCACCTTCGTCGCGCCGCTCAACGCGACCCGCGCGGACGGCGTGAGCAAGCCTGTGTTGCGAACCACGACACCCAGCACCAGTGCCACCGTGAGCGGGGCGACGACCCCGATGACCTCGCTGAGCGCGTACGCCACCGTGACCCCGGCCACCAGCGTCACGCCCGCGCGAGCCGTACCGGCCGGTGGCCCGCGCCGGCGCACCCGAGCCCGCCCTTCGCCCGCCGTCACTGCGGCCGGTTCACGGCGCGTGGCCGACGAGCAACTCCGCGGCCGCCGCCACGCCGAAGTGCCCGGTGATGGCGGTCAGCCGGACGTAACGCGCTGTCGTAGCCGTCCACGTCGCGTACTTCTGCTCCTTGTCATCGGCCCAGTCGCCGTCAGCCACCGTCGTGAAATCTTCACCGTCGACGCTGACCTCGACGCGGTACTCCGTGATGTTGCCGTTCTGGTTCCCGTCCTGGCGAGGCAGATACCCCAAGCCGTGAACGTCATAAGTGTCGCCGAGGTCCAGCGTGACCGATGCGGGCAACGGTCCGGTGGCAGCCGGCGCGGAGTGCCAGAACGTCGTCGCGCGCCCGTCCACGGCCATGCACGCCAGGTGCGGATCGCTGTGCACGCTGCTCGCAGTGGCCGTGACCTGGTCCGATGGCACGATATCGTCGAACTCCGGCGGCGCGTCGTCCGGGACCTGCGGGCGTGGCGGCGCGGGCGGCGTCGTGGTGAGCGTGGGCCCGCCGGCGCGGACCACGCCGAGCTCACCCGCGGTGGCGGTCGCCGTACCACACGCCTTGCCTTCGTCGGTGGCGACGAGGCGGACGTAGCGGGCGACTTGTGCATCCCAGGCCGCCACCTTCGTGGAGCTGTCCGCGCTCCACTGTCCGCTCACCACGGGCTCGAACGACTCGCCGTCTCGGCTGAGCTGCACCTCGTACCCGGTGATCATGCCGTTGGTGCTGCCGTCCAGCCGCGGCTGGTACGTCAACGCCTGGATTCGCTGGGGTCGCCCCAGGTCGAGGGTGACGCTCTGCGGCAGGGGCTCGGCTGGGTCGAACCGCGAGCTCCACGTCGTCTCGGGCCGGTCGTCGATCACGTGCTCGGCACCGTGCGTCCAGCCGCGGTGGAAGCCGTGCTCGCTGGACGCCGTCGCCGTCATCATGTCCTTCGCGACCAGATTCGGCGGCCGGCCGGTGCGCGTCACCTGCAGGTCGTCGAACTGAGCGTGGTCCCACATACTGACGCCGAGCGCCACGTTCCCGGTGCGCTGCGTCGTGTCGTCGACGCTGCCCAGTTGCTCGCCGTCCACGACGACTTCGATCCGGGACCCGTGCATCCGCAGGGCGACGGTGTGCCACGTTTCGACGTCGATGGCGTCGTCTCCGGCGGACAACGTCTGCTCCATGCCCGTGGCGTGATCGCGGCTGAACAACTCCCACCCGTCGGTGCCGATGCGCAGGTGGTAGCCGCTGGCCGGGGTGCCCCACGACTGGCCGGAGATGCGCCCGCCCACCTCCACGTAGCCGGGCTCTTCGAGCAGCACGTCGGTCTGGACGGTGTAGTCGCCCCACCAGCGCGGATCACCGACCATGGTGCTCAGCGGGATCTCGCCGACCCCGCCCCAGCTGATCGGCGCTTCGTCCACCATCTGCCGGTAGCACGTCCCGTCACGGCCGCCGCCGCAGGGCGCGGCCTCGAACGCCCCGGCGAGGTCGGAGAAGTAGCGAGCCAACCCGCCGTCGTCGACGTGCTCGAACGACTCGCGATACGGCAGGTCGAGCTGATCGGTGCCGCTCGCGGCCGGTTCGGCATCGCCCTTGCCTTGCCCGTCGGTCGTGGTGATCGAATACACGTGGCCAGGCTCCAGATCGAGCGTCACCGTGTTGCCGTCCGGGGTGATCGTGCCGACGTGACGGAACCGGTCGGCGGGATCGTCGGAGGCGAAGTCGGTGGACCACAGCTGCATCGGGGTGGAAGGCAGGTCCACGACGTCGAGGGTGAGGGTACTCGCGCCCTCCGCGTCGAGGGTCTCGATGATCGCGCT
This sequence comes from Haloactinopolyspora sp., assembly GCF_027324685.1. Lineage (NCBI taxonomy): Bacteria > Bacillati > Actinomycetota > Actinomycetes > Jiangellales > Jiangellaceae > Haloactinopolyspora > Haloactinopolyspora sp. The sequence goes on along the minus strand of NZ_DAHVSH010000108.1, from coordinate 19,018 downwards.
CCAGTCGTCGCTGTCCGGTGTGGCCAGGGCAACCATGGTGGCTCCGGAGCTCAACCGCTTGCTGGCGGAGTCGAGGTAGTGCCAGCCGGGCTGGGCGAACTGCGTCGTGTGCGCGTAGGCCCAGATGCTGTCGCCGACGTCGTAATAGCCCGACCACGGCCATTCGGCCACCATGAGTCCGGTGTCGGCCAGCGTGATGTTGGAGTACCACGCCGATATCGGTGACCACACCATCATCGCGGTGATGTCGGCGTCGATGTACATCCGGTTGGCCGCGCGCGCCAACGGCTCGGCACCGGCGTCGTGCGCCATCGAACTCAGTTCACCGATCCACAACGGCTTGTCGAGGTTCTTGGCGGTCTCGGTGCTGGAACATTCCACGTAGAGCGTGCGGTGACCGCATGGCGAGTGCTGGTTGACGACGTCGACGGCGGCGCCGAACGCACCGTCGGCTTGCATGTCGTCGGCCACGCGCCAGTTCCAGTTCGGGGTGTCGTCCGCGGCGGTCAGTTCGATGTCCGGATGCTCGGCTTGCAAGGCTTCCTTCCAGCGCACGAACCAGTCGGTGTCGTAGCCGGCCTCGTTCCAGCCGCCCATGAAGTCGATGTCGAGGTCGTGCTGCTCGGCACAGTCCAGCCACGCCAGCAGGTAGTCGATGTTGTCCTGGCTCCAGAATCCACCGTCGAACCAGCCCGGTGCGCCCCACTGCAGCCCACCGAGAACGATGTCGGGGTTGCGTTTGCGGGCTTCGCGCATCAGCCACCACTCGTACCCCCGGTGGCAGTTGAGCTCCCCGGGCTTGCGCAGATGACTGGGCTCAGCGCCGGACGTGGAGTTCATGTCGCCACCGATCTCCACCTTGAGCAGTTGCAACGAGGCACCGTAGCCGGGGGTGAACAGGTAATCGAGGATCTGGCTACGCTCTGGTTCCGGGTAGTCGTACAGCAACCGGCTGGACGCGCCCGCGCTGACCGCGCCGAGTCCGTCGAATTCACGGCCTACGCTCGTGCCGTCGACGACGACGGTCTCCGCTGGTGCCGCACCGTGTTGTGGTGGTGCAGCGTCGGACGCGACTCCGCCCGGCGCGTACGTCATCAACGCCGCCACGACGGCTGCCCCCGTACCTACCCCGGCCACGATCCCTCGTCGACGACGCATCGCCACACCTCACTGGTTAGGTACGACATCTAAGGTCTGACCTCTGAACGTTAGAGAACCTCTACTATGGATGTCAACAAGCCCCTCGGGGAGATCAAGCCGGGGGAAGCTCGCCGCCGAGAGCACACCTACACGCCGGTCATGGATCGATTCACGGATCGGCCCACGGATCGGTCCACGGATCGGTCCACGGATCGGTCGTGAAGATCGTCGTGGTCGAAACAGCCGTTATACCCCGCACCCCCACGCACGACGATCATCACGACCACCCGAATCGGCACCCCCGCACACGACGATCATCACGACCGCGCGGACCGCGCACTCCCCCAACGCCACGAACGACGTGGCGCGGCCTCGGCCTGAACTCAACAGACCGAGGCCGCGCCGCTTCCAGCTATTTTCAGCGCACGGTGATCGTCCGCTTCTTGTGGTAGATGCGCGACCCGTCGAAGCTCGCGGAGCCGTCGGCACCGTCCACGTACTCCATCATGTACGCACCATCGCCGTAGTCCGTGCTGAGCCCGCCACGCCGGAACGTGACGTTGCCGGAACGGCCGATGTACTTCGTGAAGCGTCCCTTGCTGGTGAAGTACAGGTTGTAGTCGGCCCTGCCCCACGTCGCGGGACCGACTTTGCCGTCGGCGGCCAGCCCGTACCGGCGCTGCCAGCTCTTGGTGGCTTCGGCCGTCTGCGCGCCGAACTTGCCGTCGATGGCATTGGTGGACAGCAAGCCCTCAGCTGCCAGGATGGACTGCCACAACACGACGGTGTCGGTGTTCCACGAGTGCGCGCAACCGGCGCAGAGGCTGCCGCCGATCTCTTTGAAGTGATCGCCGAAGTCGTCTGTGACGACACCTGCGCCGTCCACGAACTGGGTGCTGAACTTCCCCTCGTTGTCGGCGTGCGCAGGCCCGGCCAACCCGACCGTGAGCGCGATCACCGCCGCGGCCACTGTCCACTTTCGCATATATCTGTCCCTTCATTGGAAACGTGGAGCTCGACCCGCATACGCCCCCGTTGCCGGCAGCACTGCCGACCGCGCACGCTGACGAGCGGGAACAGTTCACCAGTCGGTGTCTTCCGTCCGGTTGCCGATCGGTTTCACCCTGCTTCTTGACACCGACCGGCGGCACCGTCCACGCTGGTGGGCAAGCGCTTTCCAGCCTGCGAATGCGGATGGAGTCCTCATGCGTCGAAGCGTGTTGTCTGTGGTGTGTGCCGGCGTATTGGCGATGTCCGTGTCCGTGGGTCCGGCCGCGGGCGCCGAACAGCAGCCCGACAGGTGCCCGACGCCGGATCCACCGGCCGGATTCACTGCCCTGTGGGATGGCCACACACTCCACGGCTGGCAGATGGCCGGCTACGGCTCCTTCGTCGTCACCGAGAACTGCACGCTCATGAGCCGCGGCTCCGGTGGCCTGCTGTGGTACACGCGCGAAGCCTTCGGCGATTTCCACCTGAAGCTTCAATACCGAACGAACAATCCGACCGACAACTCCGGCGTCTTCATGCGGTTTCCGGCACCGTGGAATTGGGACGGTGCGTGGAGCGCACAACCCGATGACAGCGTGCGCGGCTACGAAGCACAGATCGAGGACAATCCAGGCGGCGGTGACCCACAGAAGACGGGTTCCATCTACAACTTCGCCACCATCACCGACCTGCTGGCCAAGCCGACCGGGACGTGGAACACCTACGAGGTCAAAGCTGTCGGCCAGACGTACACGGTCATCCTCAACGGGCAGGTCGTCAACACCTACACCGGCGACGGTAGCCGAGCTCTGGCGGGCCACCTCGGCTTCCAGAACCACCACGACGGCTCGGACGTCGAATTCCGCAACGTCTGGATCGCTTCGCTCGACTCAGGGTGCCCCGGCCACTGATGACGCGGTGTTGTTCGACGAGCAGCTCACGACACTGACATAGCGGCGCCGTCAGCGCCGGCGAACTCCACCAGACGACACAAGGTGTTGAGGCCTTGCACCTGATCGACATTGCGCACCGGTGCCGTCAGCAGCGCCGGGCTACCCACCAGCACCGCGAGCGAGCGCGCCCGAGACACCGCGACGTTGAGGCGGTTGCGGTTGGCGACGAAGTCGACGCCGCGCGGCGCGTCAGCCGCCGACGACGTGGTCAGTGACACGATGACGACCGGTGCCTGCTGGCCCTGGAACTTGTCCACCGTACCGACCCGGGCGCGGCCCTCGAGCCGGGCGAGCAACTGACCAACCTGAGCGTTGTACGGCGCCACCACGAGGATGTCGTTCGGACCCAGCGTGCTGACGTGGCCGTCAGCGTCGATCCACTCCCGGCCGGTGAGCCGCTGGACCACGTCGTCGATCACCTCCACCTCGGCGTCGCTGCGCACCGAGCACCCGGTGTGCGGTACCGGGAACCAACGGATGCCCGCGCCGGCGAGGTCGTCCGCACCGGCGACGGCCTGCCGCTCGAGCCCGGCGCGCGGATGCAGCAGGCCGTCGTAGGACAACTCGGACACCGGGGCACAGACCGCTGGATGCATGCGCCACGTGGTGTCGAGGAACAACCCGCGCTCCGGCGGCACGGTGTCGTGCTGGCCGAGGACGTGCTCGAGCGCCGAGGCTCCCGCGCCGGCCGGATGGGTGCCCTGGGACGGCTGCGGCAATTGCCGCGGGTCACCCAACAGGATCAACGCGTCCGCCGCAGCGCCGGCAGCGACCGCGTTCGCCAGCGAGAACTGCCCGGCTTCGTCGATCACGAGGACGTCCACCCGCACGTCCGGCCGGGCGAACAGCCACCCGGTACCGGCCACGAGATTGACGTCGCCGGCGGCCATCGCGGACTCGACATCAGCGTTGGAGTTGACGACCGTGACACCGTCGTGGCGGCTGGCGTTACCGTCGTCGGCCTTCTGAATCGCCCGCACCACCGGTGCCGCGGGATCGTCGGCCGCCATGACGGCGTCGAGCAGATTGGTGATGACGCGGTGGCTCAGCGCGGTGATGCCGACCGTGCGGCCGGCCCGCAGCATCTGGATGATCGCGTGTGATCCGGCGAAGGTCTTTCCGGCACCGGGCGGTCCCTGGACGGGCAGCACACCGGTCAGCGATGGCGCGACCCGGCACAACGCGTCGACGCCGGCCTCGCCGTCCAGGCGCAGCGCGATGTCGCCGGACAGCCGGGGCGGACGGCCGAGCACCAGGTCGCGAACGCCCCGGTAGGGTCCGTCGCCGTCGAGGCCGTGCTCGGCGACCCAGGTCGCGACACGGCGCAGGGCCGCCTCGTGCACCTGCGTGGGCACCGGGCCGGAAGGCAACAGCGCGGGCGGGTGCGGCTCCTCGTTGCGCAGGGCACGCTTGAGGTCGACCCGGCCGAGGTCGAGGTCGAGCCGGACGATGGTGCTGCTGCCGCCCTCGGGCCCGGCGTGCCCGACTCGCTGACCGACCCGGAGCCGGCATTCCTGTGGCGGCAGGTGGTAGCGCCACACGCCGGAGTTCGCTTCACGTCGCAGCAGCTGCGGATCGCGCAGACCGCCGAGCGTGGCCGGCTCGTCGGTGAGCTCGTCGAGAGCCAGGGCACGCACCCGGAAGTACTCCCACCACTCGGCCCGATCCTCGCGCCGGTGCCATTCGAGCAGATCGGCCAGCAGCGCGTATGCCTGCTGGGCCGGGGTACGCGCGTCGTGCTCGGCGGGGACGTCGGCGAGCAGCCGCGCCTCCAGAGCCACGAGCTCGGGGTCGCGTTCGGTCAGGTGCTCGGTGGGATCGGCCAGATCGTCGCCCGGCCGGTGCACCGCATGGCCGAGGCCGATGAGCTCGGTACGGCGCTGTTCGAGCCAGTCACGCAGCCGGCGGGTGCTGACACAGTCGTCCCGGTTGTACGCCTCGATGGCCTCGAGAATCGCCTGGTCACCTTCGATCAGCCAGCGCTCGTACTCCACGATGCTCGACCCGGCGTCCTTCACCTCGGCGCCGGCCCGCCCATCCGGTGCGTAGAACTGTTCGAGCGCCTTGATGGAGTAGGACTCCGTGCCCACGCGCAACCCCTGCCGGACCACCGCGTAGAGGTCGACCAGGCGCTCGCCGCGGAGCAACGCGTCGACCTCGTCCACCCGGGTGCCGTAGCGCTGCGAGAGCTCTTTGAGCCGGCTCGGCTCGTACGGCGCGTAGTGGTAGACGTGCATGCCCGGACGTTCGCGCCAGACCCGCAGGATGTGGTCGACCACCTGCTCGAACGCCCGCTGCTCGGCACCAGCGTCGTGCGCCCACCACGAGGTGAACTCGTCATGGACGTCGCTGACGCCCCACAGGTACTCGATGCCGTGGTCGCCGAAGAACGGATCGCCTTCGAGGTCGAGGAACAGGTCGCCGGGATCGGGGGCGGGCAGCAGCGCCAGTCCGCGCCGAGGCTCGACCGGCGTGACGAACGTGTACGGCGGCGCACCACCGGTCCGCGCCTCGACCTGGAGCCGTGCTTGGTCGGCGAGCTTGCGTTTGGTGGCGGTGCCGACGGTGACAACGGCGGCCAGCGCGTCGTCGCTCGCCTCGGCCAGAGCCTTGACCGTGGTGATGCCTGCCGCCCCGAACGACTCGCGCTGAGCCCGCCGGAGGAACGGGACGAGGACGAGGTCGTCGTCGTCTTGCCATTGCTGAGCGCACGTCTGCGACCACGGGCACACCGCGCAGTGCCCGACTCGCACGGGATACGTGCCATCGGGTTCACCCAGCCACGACTCGTACTCGCGCATCGCCCGTCGGGTGTAGGCCGCGACGTCGACGTACGGAACGCTCACGGCCTGGCGGTCGCCGAGGATGACGGTGAGCTGGTGCGGCGGGGTGCCCTGAAGTTCCTCGAGCCGCTGGGCGTACACGGCCATCTGCAGCAGCGCCGAGGCTTTGACGTGCCGGGCGAGCTTGGTGTCGGCGATGTCGTACGACCAGTCGCCGAGCTTGCTCGGGCGAGCGTCGTTGCGGATGAGGAAGTCGGCGTGCCCGCGCCAGCGACCGTCGAAGAAGGTGGCCTGGAAGATGCGGTCGGCGCCGTCCTTCATCGCCGCGACCGTCAGCTCCTCGGCCTCGGCGGGGCCGCACCCGCGGGGGATCTCGGCCACCCGGAACGACGCCGACATCTCGGCGAGCACCGCGGCCTCGTGCTCGTCCCCGCGGCGGCGCACGACGCCGGCACCGGGATCGTCGTTCGCCGGGCGCGGCCGCCGCCCCAGCGCGACGTCGCGATTCAGCGTCGTGAGATGCGGGCACTCGAGGTGGGCGACCAGATCGGTCGGACTGAGCACGAGCCGGTCGGCGTCGGCTAGGTACATGCCCACCTCCTTCGTTGTTGCGTGCCCAGCCTGCCGCATCCCTCCGACACAACACCGACGCGACACCGACACGACACCGGGACAACCCGGCACGAACCAGAACTTTCCCCGCGAGGACAGGTGCGCGCTCGCCGGAGATCGGGCAGATTGGAGAGACCGCTCAGAGCGCGGCCGGACGACCGGTCGGCAGATGTGAGGTCGCGATGGCAACGACGCCGCCCGCCGATCCGCAGACCAGCGCGGTCTCCGAGCGCCGCCCCGCGACGACACTCGCCCTGGCCACCGCCGGTTTCACCATCTGTTTCTGGGCGTGGGCGCTGCTCGGCCCGTTCGGGTCGGACTACGCCGAGGAACTCGGGTTGACCTCGTTCCAGCAGTCGTTCCTCGTCGCGGTCCCGGTGATCGTCGGCTCGCTCGGCCGGATCCCGGTCGGTGCGATGACCGACCGGCTCGGCGCCCGGGTGATGTTTCCCGCCGTCGCTGGGTTGACGATCCTGCCGGTGCTGTTCATCGGGCTGGTCGCCGACAGCTACCCGGCGCTGCTCGTGGGCGGCTTCTTCCTCGGCCTGGGCGGCACCGCGTTCGCCATCGGTGTCCCGTTCGTCAACGCGTGGTACCCGCCGCACCGGCGCGGGCTCGCGCTCGGCGTGTTCGGCGCCGGCATGGGCGGCACCGCCATCGCGGCCTTCACCGACGTGCCCATCGCCGACGCGTGGGGCCGGGAGGCGCCGTACCTCATCGTCGCGGCGATCCTCGCGGTGTACGCGGTCGTCGCAGGGGTGATGCTGCGCGACGCCACCAGCCGCACGGTGGCCGCCGGGTCGTTCGCCCGTAAGGTGTGGAACACGCTGCGCATGCCGGTGACACTGCAGATGTCGCTGCTCTACGCGGTCGGCTTCGGCGGCTTCGTGGCGTTCAGCGTCTACCTGCCGACTTACCTCGTCAACGCCTACGGCCTCGACGAAGCCGACGCCGCCTTCCGCACGGCCGGGTTCGTCGTGCTCGCGGTGGTGATGCGCCCGGTGGCCGGGTACCTGTCCGACCGGTTCGGGCCGGTGCCGGTCCTGGTCTGGTCGTTCGCCGCGGCCTCCGCGCTGGCCGTGCTCGCGTCGTTGGAGCTGGAACTGTTGCCCGCCGGGACGGTCGCGTTCCTGGGCCTGGCCGCGACCCTCGGCGCGGTGTCCGGGGCGGTGTTCGCGTTGGTGGCCGAACTGGTCGAGCCGCCCAAGGTGGGGTCGGTGACCGGTGTGGTGGGCGCCGCCGGCGGGCTCGGCGGCTTCGTCCCGCCGCTGATCATGGGCGGGGTCTACGGGGCGTTCGGCCACTACGCGGTCGGTCTGCTCCTGCTGGCGGCGATGGCCCTGATCGCCGGGGTGTTCACGTGGCGATCGTTCGGGCACCTACGGCACGTTCCGACGAAGGGGTGAGGCATGGCGATCGGCATGGACGGCAGCCTGTCCGACGCACTGCTGCGCACCCGGCGTTTCCTGCGCAGCAGTGAAGTCTCCGACGACCTGCGCACGCTGCACAAGGTGGGCGGGCGCGAGGCCGACACGTTCTACCGCGACCGGTGGTCCCACGACAAGGTCGTCCGGTCCACCCACGGCGTGAACTGCACCGGGTCGTGCTCGTGGAAGGTCTACGTCAAGGACGGCATCATCACCTGGGAGGCCCAGCAGACCGACTATCCGTCCATCGGGCCGGATCGACCGGAGTACGAGCCACGTGGGTGCCCGCGCGGCGCGGCGTTCTCGTGGTACACCTACTCGCCCACCCGGGTGCGCTACCCGTACGTACGAGGGCTGCTGCTCGACATGTACCGCGAGGCCCGCCAGCGCCTCGGAGACCCGGTGCAGGCGTGGGCGGACATCGTCGACGATCCGCAGCGCTCGGCTCGCTACAAGGCGGCCCGGGGCAAGGGCGGGCTGGTCCGGGCGCGCTGGGACGAGGTCCTCGAGATGGCCGCTGCCGCGCACGTCCACACGGTGCGCCGGTACGGCCCGGACCGCATCGCCGGCTTCTCCCCGATTCCGGCGATGTCGATGGTGTCGCAGGCGGTCGGGTCTCGGTTCATGGCGCTGATCGGCGGCACGATGCTGTCGTTCTACGACTGGTACGCCGACCTCCCGGTGGCCTCGCCGCACGTGTTCGGCGACCAGACCGACGTACCGGAGTCCGCCGACTGGTGGGACGCCTCCTACCTGGTGATGTGGGGGTCGAACGTCCCGGTCACGCGGACGCCGGACGCGCACTTCATGGTCGAGGCCCGGTATCGCGGGCAGAAGGTCGTGGTCGTCTCACCCGACTACGCCGACAACACGAAGTTCGCCGACGAGTGGCTGGCCCCGCATCCCGGCACCGACGGCGCGTTGGCGATGGCGATGGGCCACGTCGTGCTCAAGGAGTTCTTCGTCGACCGCCAGACCCCGGCGTTCCGCGACTACGTCACGACCTACACTGACCTGCCCTTCCTCATCACCCTCGACGAGCACGACGGCCGCTACGTCCCGGGCCGGTTCCTCACCGCCGCCGACCTGGGCGACACCACCGAGAACGCCACCTCCAAGACCGTGCTGCTCGATACCGACGGCACCGCGGTGGTGCCGAACGGCTCGCTGGGGTTCCGGTACGGCGAACAGGGCAAGGGCCGGTGGAACCTCGACCTCGGCTCCACCGCGCCGCTGCTCACCCTGTACGGCGACGACGCCGAGACCGTCGAGATCGGCCTGCCCCGTTTCGACCTGCCCGGCGAGACCGCAGGCACCCTGAGCCGCGGCGTCCCCACCCGGCGCGTCGGCGGTCAGCTGGTCACGACCGTGTTCGACCTCTTGCTCGCGCAGTACGGCGTCAGTCGCCCCGGGTTGCCCGGCGACTGGCCGACCGGGTACGACGACGCGTCGCAGCCGTACACCCCCGCGTGGCAGGAACAGATCACGTCGGTGCGCGCCGGGGTGGCCGCCCGGATCGGACGAGAGTTCGCCCGCAACGCCGAGGAGTCCGGCGGACGCTCGATGATCCTCATGGGCGCCGGCACCAACCACTGGTTCCACTCCGACGTCATCTACCGGGCGTTCCTGACGCTGACCACGCTGACCGGCTGCCAGGGCGTCAACGGCGGCGGCTGGGCCCACTACGTCGGGCAGGAGAAGGTCCGCCCGCTCACCGGTTACAACCAGATCGCCAACGCACTGGACTGGTCCCGTCCGCCGCGACAGATGATCAGTACGGCGTTCTTCTATCTGCACACGTCTCAATGGCGCTACGACAGCGCCCGGGCCGACGTGCTCGCCTCGCCGCTGGGCACGGGGCTGTTCGCGGGGCAGCGCGCGGCCGATCTGGTGGCGAAGTCCGCGCGGCTGGGTTGGATGCCGTCGTACCCGACGTTCGACCGCAATCCGCTGGACATCGTCGATGCGGCCGACGACGCCGGGTTGCCGGTGGCCGATCACATCGTGTCCGAACTGCGTGCGGGCCGGCTGCGCTTCGCCGCCGAAGACCCGGACGGCCCCGGCAACGCGCCCAAGGTCTTGACGGTGTGGCGGTCCAACCTGCTGGGCTCGTCGGCCAAGGGCAACGAGTACTTCCTGCAGCACCTGCTCGGCACCGACGGCGCCGTCCGCGGCGAGCAGCTGCCTCCCGACCAGCGCCCGCGCGACGTCGTGTGGCGCGACGACGCACCCGACGGCAAGCTCGACCTGCTGCTGACGCTCGACTTCCGGATGACGAGCACGACGCTGTTCTCCGACATCGTGCTCCCCGCAGCCACGTGGTACGAGAAGCACGACCTGTCCAGCACCGACATGCACCCCTTCGTGCACTCGTTCAACCCCGCGATCTCACCGCCGTGGCAGACCCGCACCGACTTCGACGCCTTCACCGCCTTGGCGCAGGAGTTCAGCCGACTCGCCGAAACGCATCTGGGAACCCGCCGCGACGTGGTCGCGGTCCCGCTGGCGCACGACTCCGCGGACGAGATGGCCAATCCCGGCGGGCGCGCCCTGGACTGGAAGCTCGGCGAATGCGATCCGGTGCCCGGCGTGTCGATGCCGAAGCTGGTGGTCGTCGAGCGCGACTACACCGCCGTCGCCGACAAAATGACCTCGCTGGGTCCGTTGACCGCGCAGCTGGGGATGACGACGAAGGGGGTCACGTTCGACCCCGCCGACGAGGTCGCGTGGCTGGCTGACCGCAACGGCGCGGGCGACGGGCGTCCCTCGCTGGGCCGCGACACCCACATGTGTGAGGCGATCCTCGCGCTGTCCGGGACGACGAACGGCCGCCTGGCCACGCAGGGTTTCCGGCAGTTGGAGGAACGGACTGGGCGCCGGCTAGCCGACCTCGCCGCCGACCACAGCGGCCACCGGATCACCTTCGCCGACACCCAGGCCCGGCCGATGCCGGTCCTCACCTCGCCGGAGTGGTCCGGCAGCGAACACGGCGGCCGGCGCTACAGCGCGTTCGTCATCAACACCGAACGGCTCAAGCCGTGGCACACCTTGACCGGGCGCCAGCACTTCTACCTCGATCACGCCTGGATGCGCGAGATGGGTGAGTCGCTGCCGGTGTTCCGCCCACCGCTGGATCTGCACCGGCTGTTCGGCGACCCGCAGCTGGGTGCGGACGGCGCGGAGCTGACGGTGCGGTACCTGACTCCGCACTCGAAGTGGTCCATCCATTCCGAGTACCAGGACAACCTGTTGATGCTCAGCTTGTCGCGCGGCGGCCCGACGATCTGGATGAGCGCGCAGGACGCGGCGACGATCGGGGTGGCCGACAACGACTGGATCGAGGCGGTCAACCGCAACGGCGTCGTCGTCGCCCGGGCCATCGTGTCCTCACGGATGCCGACGGGGACCGTGTACATGTACCACGCCCAAGACCGCGTCATCGACGTACCGAGGGCAGAGGCCAGCGGCAAGCGCGGCGGCATCCACAATTCCGTGACCCGGTTGCTGATCAAACCGAGCCACCTCGTCGGCGGCTACGCCCAGCACGCGTTCGCGTTCAACTACATCGGACCCACCGGTAACCAGCGCGACGAGATCACCGTGATCCGGCGCCGTTCCCAGCAGGTCGTCTACTAAGGCAGGTGCACCCATGAAGGTCATGGCGCAGATGGCGATGGTGATGAACCTCGACAAGTGCATCGGCTGCCACACCTGCAGCGTCACCTGCAAGCAGGCGTGGACCAACCGCAGCGGCGTCGAGTACGTCTGGTGGAACAACGTCGAGACCCGGCCCGGACAGGGCTACCCCCGCACGTACGAGGACCAGCAACGCTGGCAGGGCGGTTGGGAGCTGAACCGCCGCGGCCGGCTCAAGCTCAAGGCGGGCGGACGGCTGAAGAAGTTGGCCACGATCTTCTCCAGCCCGACGATGCCGTCCATCCAGGACTACTACGAGCCGTGGACCTACGACTACGACACGTTGATCTCCTCGCCGCTGTCCGAGCACACCCCGGTGGCTCGGCCGTACTCGCTCATCAGCGGTGAACCGACGAACGTGTCGTGGAGCGCGAACTGGGACGACGACCTCGGCGGTTCGGCGACGGTCGCAGCCAACGACCCGGTGCTGGCCAAGGTCTCCGCCGACGTCAAGCTGACGTTCGAAGAGACGTTCATGTTCTACCTGCCGCGCATCTGCGAGCACTGCCTCAACCCGTCGTGCGCGGCCTCGTGCCCGTCCGGCGCGATCTACAAGCGCAGCGAGGACGGCATCGTCCTGGTCGACCAGGATCGCTGCCGCGGCTGGCGGCAGTGCATCACCGGCTGCCCGTACAAGAAGGTGTACTTCAATCACAAGACCGGGAAGGCAGAGAAGTGCACCTTCTGTTTCCCCCGCATCGAGGTCGGTATCCCGACCGTGTGCTCGGAGACCTGCGTAGGGCGGCTGCGCTACATCGGCCTGGTGCTCTACGACGCCGACCGCGTGCTGGAAGCGGCCTCAGCGCCGGCAGAGACCGACCTGTACGCCGCCCAGCGCTCGGTGCTGCTCGATCCGCACGATCCCGATGTCATCCGGGCCGCGGAACGCGACGGCATCCCGGACGACTGGGTCGCGGCCGCGCAGCGCTCGCCGGTGTGGTCACTGATCGACACCTACGAAGTCGCGCTGCCGCTGCACCCGGAGTACCGGACCATGCCCATGGTCTGGTACATCCCGCCGCTGTCGCCGGTGGTCGATGCCGTCCAAGAGACCGGGGTCGACGCCGAGGACGCCGGCACGCTGTTCGCCGCGATCGACGCCCTGCGCAGCCCCGTCGAATACCTCGCCGAGTTGTTCACCGCGGGCGACACGGAACGCGTCACGTCCGTCCTGCACCGTCTCGCCGCGATGCGCTCCTACATGCGCGACATCAACCTGGGCCGCGACCCCCGGGAAGAGATCGCCACGTCGGTCGGTATGACCGGGGCGGCGGTGTACGACATGTACCGCCTGCTCGCCCTGGCTCCGTACGACGAGCGTTACGTCATCCCCACCGCGCACGTCGAGCAGGCGCATTCGCTGGAGGAGCTGGCGACCGAGTGCAGCCTCGACTACGAGGGCGGACCGGGCATGGGGGGTTCCGGCCCGTTCGGCGAGGGCTCGGGCGGGCAAGCGCCACTGGCCGTCGAGAACTTCCAGGCGCTACGTGACCGGCAGACCTCGGATTCACGGGCGGCGCCGGAGGACAAGACCCGCCGGATCAACCTACTGAACTGGGACGGCCACGGCCGCCCGGCGGGACTGTTCCCGCCGCGGGCCGATGACGACGAGGACACCCGCGATGAGTGACGACGAACGTCAGCGCGCGTTGTGCTACCAGGTCGTCTCGCGCGTCATCGACTATCCCGGCCACGAATTGCGCGACGAGATGCCGATGCTGCGCGCCGCGACGGACGAGCTGCCACCGGGGTGGGCGTCGTGCCTCACTCCGCTGCTGGACCACGTCGACGCCACCGCTCTGACCACGCTGCAGCAGGAGTACGTCGCCACGTTCGACCTGCGCCGCAAGTGCAGCCTGTACCTGACGTACTTCGTCCACGGCGACACCCGGAATCGCGGCACGGCGCTGCTCGCGATCAAACAGATCTACCGGGCCGGCGGCGTCGAACTCGACGACAGCGAACTACCCGACCACCTGGCCGTGATGCTGGAGTTCGCCGCGACGGTCGATCCGGACGCAGGCCGGACCCTGTTGATCGACCATCGCGCCGGGCTGGAGCTGCTCCGGCTGGCGTTGTCCGACGCCGGGTCGGTCTATGCCGGCGCGCTCGAGGCCGTGACGGCGACGTTGCCGCGCATCCGTGGTGACGTGCACGACGTGGTCCGCCGGCTCGTCGCCGAAGGCCCGCCGGGCGAGCAGGTGGGGCTCGAGCCGTTCGGGCCGCCCAGCACGACGGGGGTGCGCCGGTGACGACGTCCGAGATCTTGATCTGGGTGGTGTTTCCCTACGTCTGCCTGGCGGTGTTCGTCCTCGGGCACGTCTGGCGCTACCGCTACGACAAGTTCGGCTGGACGACGCGCTCGTCGCAGCTGTACGAGTCGCGGCTGCTGCGGTGGGGCAGCCCGTTGTTCCACTTCGGCATCCTGTTCGTGTTCCTCGGACACGTCATGGGCCTGGGCATCCCGAAGAGCTGGACCGAAGCCGTCGGGATCTCCGACACCGTGTACCACGCCGCGGCCGTGAGCATCGGCGCCATCGCGGGGTTCTGCACGCTGGTCGGCATGGCCATCCTGATCTACCGGCGCCGCACGACCGGCCCGGTGTTCACCGCCACCACGCCGATGGACAAGCTGATGTACCTGGTGCTGGCCGTGGTGATCCTGCTCGGGCTCGCCAACACCGTCGTCGGCAACATCGTCAGCCACTACGACTACCGCGAAGGCGTGTCGATCTGGTTCCGCGGCATCTTCCGCTTCGACCTGCATCCGGAGCTGATGACCGACGCGCCGCTGACGTTCCAGCTGCACGCCCTGACGGCGATCGCGCTGTTCGCCCTGTGGCCGTTCACCCGCCTCGTGCACGTGTTCAGCGCACCCATCGGCTACCTGTGGCGCCCATACATCGTCTACCGCAGCAAGCCGCCCGGTCAGCTCGGCGCGCGCCCCGCCCGGCGTGGGTGGGAGCGCACGCCACGCTGATCATTCGTGGGCGTAGCGGAAGGCTTCGCGGTCGCGGTCGCTGGCGGCGTCGCTGACCTGGTCGTCGGCGAGGTCGAAGCGGACCGAGATCAGCTCACCGGTGAACGCGTTGTCCACCGGCGGGTAGTCGTCGATCACTGGCGAGGCCCGGTCGACGCCGACGTCGAACGTCTCGTCGAAGGCGAAATAGTACGGAATCGTCGCATCGACCCGGCCGTCGGCGACCTTCTCGTCGTCCACCAGCAGCGTCACGTCACCGCCCCGGCCGACCGCGCCACCGTCGTAGCTGAACTCCATCCGGATCTCGTGCCGCCCGGGCGCAAGCTGCGACGGAGCCGCGATCCGACGCACGGTGAGGCCGAAGTAGTTGTACGCGTAGTGGGCGCGTCCGTCGTGGCAGTACAGCGACCAGCCGCCGAACCGCCCGCCCTGCGCGACCACCACGCCGTCGGCACCGCTGTCCGGCACGTCGATCACCGCGGTGATGGTGTGCGAGCGGTTCTTCACGTTCGGCGCGGTCTCCTCGGTCAACCGGAGACCGGCGCCGGTGAACGTCACCGTCGATCGTTCGCCCATGAGGTCCAGGCGGCCGGCCTCGCGCGGGTTCTCGCGCTCGGTCATCCGGTCGTCCAGCGGGAACACGCCGTACTTCGCCGCCTCGATCAGGAACAACTGCTGCAGCTCGCGCAGCTTGCCCGGATGGGTCGCAGCGAGGTCGTGAGCCTGCGTCCAGTCGACGTTGGTGTCGTAGAGCTCCCACACGTCGTCGTCGAAGGACCGCGGCTCGCCTTGCACCATCTCCCACGGCGTGCCGTGACGGGTGACGGCCATCCAGCCGTCGTGGTAGATGCCGCGGTTGCCGACCATCTCGAAGTACTGCAGGCGATGCCGGTCCGGTGCGTCGGCGTCGTTGAAGCTGTAGAGCATGCTCGTGCCCTCGATGGGCTGTTGAGCCACGCCGTCGACGGTACGCGGGTGCGGCAGGTCGGCTGCCTCGAGGATCGTCGGCATCACGTCGATGACGTGGTGGAACTGGTGGCGCAACCCGCCGCGCTCGGCGATGCCGGCCGGCCAGTGCACGACCAGGCCGTCGCGGGTGCCGCCGAAGTGCGAGGCGACCTGTTTGGTCCACTGATAGGGCGTGTTCATCGCCAACGCCCAGCCGACCGGGTAGTGCGCATGTGTGGTGGCGTCGCCGAGCGCGTCGTCGTGGGCGTTGATGAACTCGGCGCTGTCGGTGATGCCGCTGGCGATGCGGTGCTCGTTCAGCGTGCCGCCGATTCCGCCTTCGGCCGACGCGCCGTTGTCGCCGAGGATGTACATGATCAACGTGTTGTCGAGCTCGCCCATCTCGTCCAGCGCGTCGATCAGCCGGCCGACCTGCACGTCGGTGTGCTCGGCGAACCCGGCATACAGCTCCATCAGCGACGCCGCGGCACGGCGCTCGTCGGCGGAGAGCTCCTCCCAGTGCGGAACCCCCTCCGCCCACGGGGCGAGTTCGGCGTCGGGCGGCACCACGCCCAGCTCCTTCTGCCGCTCCAGCGTGATCTCACGCTGAACGTCCCACCCGTGGTCGAACGCCCCGCGGTACTTCTCTCGATACTCCGCGGGCACGTGATACGGCGCATGCGTGGCGCCGAAGGGCAGATAGGCAAAGAACGGGACGTCCGGTTTCAGCGTCTGCTGGGTCCGGATCCAGTCGATCGCCTGGTCGACAAGGTCCTCGGACAGGTGGTACCCGTCTTCGGGCCGGCGGTCCGGCTCGACGGGATTGGTCCCGTCGAACAGCACTGGATACCAGTGGTTCATCTCCGCGCAGAGGAAGCCGTAGAACTTCTCGAACCCCTCACCGGTGGGCCAGCGGTCGAACGGGCCGGCCGGGCTGACGTCGCGCGCGGGCGTTTGGTGCCACTTGCCGAACGCCCCGGTGTTGTACCCGTTGCCGGCCAGCACCTGCCCGAGCGTGGCCGCGCTGCGGGGGCGGATGCCGTTGTAGCCCGGCGCCGCGCTGGCCATCTCCGTCGTCACGCCCATGCCCACCGAGTGGTGGTTGCGCCCGGTCAGCAGGGCCTGCCGGGTGGGTGAGCAGATGGCCGTGACGTGGAAGCGGGTGTAGCGCAAGCCGCCGTCGGCCAGGCGCTCGGCCGTGGGCGTGCGGCACGGTCCGCCGAACGCCGAGGGCGCCCCGAACCCCATGTCGTCGATGAGCACCACGAGGACGTTCGGTGCACCCTCCGGGGGCCGCACCGGCTGGTTCGGCTGATACGGCGGGTCCTGCTTCCGGACGTCGACGGACGTGGCCGGCGGGCGAGCGGGATCAGGAATCGGCAGGTGCTCACGGGCAACGTGCGGTTCGGTCAACGCGGTTCTTTCTCCTTTTCGCCAAGGTGGGGTTCGGCCGGGTTCGTGCCCGCCGCGTCACCCGTCGACGGACTCGACCCCGTCGAGCCACTCGTCGACCACGTCCGGGTTCTCCTCGATCCACGTCGAGGCGATCTCCTGGGCGGGAATGTTCTCCTGGCTGAGCTGGTGGATCCAGTCCGATGCGGTTTCGAGGTCGACCGACATCTGGTCCAGGAACTTCATGACGTTGGGGTTGTTCTCGTAGTACTCGGCGTTGGCCAGGACCCGGATCTCACCGGCGCCGGGCCACACTTCGTCGGGGTCCTCCAGGTACACCAGATCCCACTCGACGTTCATCCAGTGCGGTTCCCAGCCGAGGAAGACGATCGGCTCACCGGCCGAAGCAGCCTTCTCGACCTCTCCGAGCATCGCGGCCGTGCTCGACTCCGCCAGCGTCCAGTCACCGAGGCCGTAGGCGTCGGCATCGATGGCATCGGAGATGTACTGGTTGCCGGGGGTACCGGCCTCGATACCCACGAACCGGCTGCCGAACAGCTCCGCCTTCGCGTCGAGGTCGGCCAGCGACTCGACGCCGTGCTCCTCGGCGACGTACTTCGGCACCACCGGCGCGTACTTGGTTCCGGTGACCAGCGTCTTGACCACTTCGATGCTGCCGTCATCGAGGAACTTCTGGAACACCGGCTCCTGGCTCGGCCACCAGTTGCCGAGGTAGACGTCGGCGTCGCCGTCGCTGAGTCCCTGTGCACCCACCGGAACAGCGAGCTCGTCGACGGTGACCTCGTATCCGAGGTCACCGAGAAGCTGCTTGACGATCTCGTTCTCTACGACGAGGTCCTCCCACGGCTGCTGAACCAGGCGCAGCTCCGTGCTCTCCGAGCCGGCGTCATCGGTCGAGTCCGATCCGCCGCACGAGGCGGCCAACACCATGGCGAACGCAGTCACGACAACGGTCCCGACTCGACGTGGTCGGAGGCTCATCAGAGATCCTTTCAGAAATATGCAGGTCAGCGAGCTTCGCCCACCGTTGCATAGGCGGATGTCCGCTTCAACGTCAAAGACGTCACAAGCTAGACGGGTTTTCAGTAGATCGCATAGATCGCTTCTATGGCTACTGGTTCGCGTCACTCCGCGGCGCTGTCGTCCGGATGGGTCGACCGGCCCGGCGGCCACTGGGCCACGAGATCAACGAACGCCTGCGCGGCGGGCGACAACGGCGACGACGGCCAGATCAACACGCCTCGACGCGACAACGGTGGACTCAGGCGGACGACCACCGCGCCGAGCTTCTCGGCATCTTCAGCCAGGCTGCGCGGCAGCAACGCCGCGCCGGCACCGGACAGCACGAGCGGGACGATCGCCGCCCGGTGTGTGAGCTCGACCGCGATGCGCGGCAAGACGCCCTCGTCGCCGAGGACGTCGTCGAGCACACTGCGCGTCGTCGTGCCGCGCGGCGTGGTGACGAAGTCGAGGCCGGCGAGTTCCGCGACCGACAGCACCCCGGCCTGCGGTGCCTGCGCCGTCGGCGGCAAGACCGCCATGATCTCCTGCGCCGGCAACTCAAGAGAGCGCATCCCCGTGGTGGAGACGCTGTGCTCGGTCAACCCCAACTCACACTGGCCACGGCGGACGAAGTCGATCACAGCCGCGGCATTCTCGGGGTCGACGACGTTGAACTCGACCCCCGGATAGCGGCTCCGGAACGCACCGATGAACGCCGCCAACGGATCCACGGCCAGCGTGGTGACCGCGACGATGTCGACGCGGCCGATCACGAGGCCCGTGACCTGCTGCGCGATCGAACGCACCTGGGAGAAGTCGTGCAACACCCTTCGCGCGGGGTCCAGCAGCGCCTCACCCACGTCGGTCAGCACCACGCCGCGCCCGAGCCGCCGGAACAACTGGGCGCCGACCTCACTCTCCAGCACCCGGATCGCGTACGACAGCGACGGCTGCGCGATGCGCAGCGCGTGGGCAGCGCTGGTGAAACTCCCGTGACTGGCCACCGTCAGGAAGTATTCGAGCTGCTTGCGCTCCACGCGTCATGAGCCTACGGCAGCGGTCGCGGGTTGTCGG
>NZ_DAHVSH010000102.1:0-52076 GCF_027324685.1 Haloactinopolyspora sp. | reverse complement strand
GGAGACCGCCGAGACCGCCACGGCCGAGGCCACCGACGCGGACACGGCGGACGCTGACGCCTCCGTCGCGGCCGACGCTGACGAGGAGCCCGACCCGGAGCAGAAGTTGCGCGAAGAGCTCAGCAAGCTGCCCGGGCAGTGGTACGTGGTGCACTCCTACGCGGGCTACGAGAACAAGGTCAAGGCCAACCTCGAGATGCGGCGGCAGACGCTGGACGTCGAGGACTACATCTTCCAGATCGAGGTGCCGACCGAAGAGGTCACCGAGATCAAGAACGGCCAGCGCAAGCAGGTGAACCGCAAGGTCCTGCCCGGCTACATCCTGGTCCGCATGGAGCTCAACGACCAGTCGTGGAGCGCCGTGCGCAACACGCCCGGGGTGACCGGTTTCGTGGGCGCCACGTCGCGTCCCTCGCCGATCACGCTGGACGAGGTGCTGAAGTTCCTCGCGCCGCAGGTCGAGAAGGAGGCGCCGGCGAAGGCGGCCAAGAGCGAGGCCGCCTCGGCGGACACGCAGGCCCCGGCCGCGTCGACGTCCGCGGTCGAGGTCGACTTCGAGGTCGGCGAGTCGGTCACCGTCATGGACGGTCCGTTCGCGACGCTGCCCGCGACGATCAGCGAGGTCGACGCCGGTGGCCAGAAGCTGAAGGTCCTGGTTTCGATCTTCGGCCGCGAGACTCCGGTCGAACTGTCGTTCAACCAGGTCTCCAAGATCTGACGGCCGCTGCCTCGCAGCGGCCGGAAGGCCCCCGCGCCACGGCAGGTGCGTGGGGAGAGCAACGCTGAACTAGGAAACGGAAATGCCACCCAAGAAGAAGAAGCTTGCAGCGATCATCAAGCTGCAGATCCAGGCGGGTGCCGCGAACCCGGCGCCCCCGGTTGGCCCCGCGCTCGGTCAGCACGGTGTCAACATCATGGAGTTCTGCAAGGCGTACAACGCCGCCACGGAGAACCAGCGTGGCAACGTCGTGCCGGTCGAGATCTCCGTGTACGAGGACCGCTCGTTCACGTTCATCACCAAGACCCCGCCGGCCGCGAAGCTCATTCTCAAGGCCGCGGGCGTCGACAAGGGCTCCGGCGAGCCGCACCGGGTCAAGGTCGCCACGATCAGCCGTGACCAGGTCCGGGCGATCGCCGAGCAGAAGATGCCCGACCTGAACGCGAACGACCTCGACGCCGCAGAGAAGATCATTGCGGGCACGGCGCGCCAGATGGGCGTGAGTATCGACGGCTGACGAGGAGTGAAGCCGGAGGTAGGACGATGCGAAGCGAGTCCTGCCGGAGGCGGAGCCCCGGAGGAAGTCGTCACGGGGTCGGACGGTGATCCGTTCGGTCCTTCGCGGTGCGATCACGGTCGCATCTCGCGAGAACAGTGGGAGGGCCGTGCGCCGGCCTGTACCACGACTCCCGAGTAGGTAGAGGAGCAGAAATGAAGCGCAGCAAGGCTTACCGGGCAGCGGCGGAGAAGATCGACGCCGACCGGTTGTATTCGCCGCTCGAGGCGGTGCGGCTGGCCAAAGAGACGTCGGTGACCAAGTACGACGCCACGGTCGAGGTGGCGTTGCGGCTCGGCGTGGACCCCCGTAAGGCCGACCAGATGGTTCGCGGCACCGTGAACCTCCCGCACGGCACGGGTAAGACCGCTCGTGTCCTGGTGTTCGCGGTCGGGCCGAAGGCGGAGGAGGCCAAGGCCGCCGGGGCGGACATCGTCGGTGGCGATGAGCTCGTCGAAGAGGTCCAGGGTGGTCGGCTCGACTTCGACTCCGTGGTGGCGACGCCGGACATGATGGGCAAGGTGGGTCGGCTCGGCCGCGTGCTGGGCCCGCGTGGACTGATGCCCAACCCGAAGACGGGCACGGTGACCATGGATGTCGCCAAGGCGGTGTCCGACATCAAGGGTGGCAAGATCGAGTTCCGGGTCGACCGGCACGCCAACCTGCATTTCGTGATCGGCAAGGTCTCGTTCTCCGAGCAGGCGCTGGTCGAGAACTACGTGGCGGCCATGGACGAGATCAACCGGCTGAAGCCGTCGGCCGCCAAGGGGCGCTACATCCGCAAGGCCACGCTCACCACGACGATGGGCCCGGCCATTCCGCTCGACCCGGCGAACCTGAGTGTCGCGGAGACCGTCGACGCATGAGCCGGAACTGGTGAGGCGTTGAACGCAGCTCGCCGAACGTCGACCGTCGCGGTCCGCAATGTCGGACCGCGACGGTCGTGTTTTCGTGCCGTGGAGGGCCTGTGCCTGTGACGACGCTGCTGCCGGAGGCGGTGCGCCGTAATGGCCGCCGGCTGCCATCAGCCCGCAACGTTCCTGTGCTGGGACGGTTTCTCGGCTGGCTCAGCCCGGATTTCGGGGGGCTCATCGCAGCGACGTGCTTCTTCTGTTGGTCGCTGACCCCGTCGTTGTTGCCGAGGACGTGGATCTATCAGGCGATGGTCAGCGGGTTGACCGCGATCATCGGCTATGCGATCGGTGCACTGCTGAGCTGGATCGTGCGGCTGATCGTTCGTCGAGTGCGCCCGGAGTTGTTGCGACCGTCGCAGCGCACGCGGCTGATCGCGTGGTGGAGTCTGGGCGTGGCCAGCACCGCGGCGGCGGCCTGGTACCTCACGTCGACGGCGGAGTGGCAGACCCAGATCCGGACGCTGATGAACGTCGGCAGCCCTGGCCCCAACCATTACCTGCTCATCCTGCTCGTCGCCGGCGCGATCTTCGTCGTCTTCCTGGCGCTCGGCAGAGTGATCCGGGGGGCGGCGCGCCGGCTGCGCAGGTTCTTCGCCCGATGGGTGCCACCGCTCGTGGCGCTGATCGCCTCGGTGGTGTGCGTCGCCGGCATCGTGTTCTGGTCGTGGACCGGTCTGTTGTATCCGACCTTGCTGGGGGTGGCCAACGACGCTTTCGCGGCAGTCAACCGAGAGACCGAGGCGGGCAACAACGCCCCGGCCAGTTCGACGCACTCCGGTGGGCCGGGCTCGTTGGTGTCGTGGGAGTCCTTGGGCCGCAAGGGCCGCGAGTTCGTGTCGTCCGGGCCGACGGTGGACGAGCTGTCGGCGTTCAACGGCCGCCCGGCGGTGGACCCGGTGCGTGCCTACGTGGGCATGAACTCGGCGGAGACGCCGGCGGGGCTGGCTTCACTCGCGGTGCGCGAGCTGGAACGTGCCGGCGGGTTCGATCGTGAGGTCCTGGTCGTGGTGACGACGACGGGGACCGGCTGGGTCGACGGCGCTGCGGCGGATGCACTGGAGTATCTCTACAACGGCGATTCGGCCATCGTGGCGATGCAGTACTCGTACCTGCCGAGTTGGATCTCGTTCGTGGCCGATCAGGAGCAGGTGCAGATCGCGGGCCGAGCACTGTTCGACGCGGTTCACCAGGCGTGGCTGGAGCGTCCGCCCGACGAGCGCCCCCGCCTGATCGTGTACGGCGAGAGCTTGGGCGCCATCGGCAGCGCGGCGGCCTTCGACAGCTTGGAGGATCTGCAATCCAAGGTGGACGGGGCGCTGTGGGTCGGTTCGCCGACGCGCCATGGGTTGCGTACTGAATTCACCGAAGAGCGAGAACCCGGGTCTCCGGCGCGACTGCCCGTCTACGAGGGCGGGCGCGAAGTGAAGTTCTGGGGCGGTTGGCAGGAGCCGATGGATCTCGACTTCGCCACCGACGAGCCGCCGGTCCTGTTCTTGCAGCATGCTTCCGATCCGGTGACGTTGTGGTCGTGGGAGCTGATGTACAGCCAGCCGGAGTGGATCAGCGAGCCGCACGGCCCGGACGTGCTGCCCAACCTCGACTGGTATCCGTTCGTCACGTTCTGGCAGGTGACCGCCGACATGGCGCTGTCGGCCAACGTGCCGGCCGGGCACGGCCACAACTACGGCGGTGAGTTGGTCGACGCATGGCTGGCCGTGGCGCCGCCGGACGACTGGTCACCGCGACGTGCGGAGCAGCTTCGCCAGATGGTGCACTCGTTCGAGCCGCAGCACTGACCACACACCGCCGGCGTCCTGCGCACGACGTGGCGGGCGGCCCCAACGAGGAGCGCCCGCCGTCATCATGAGCGCGCGAGATCAGTCGGTTGCGCCACCGCGATCGAGTACGGCGCCACCGTCGGTGGAGGAGTCGAACGTGCCCTCAGGACCAGCGGGCTGGTCCGGGAACCCGGGCAGCCGCCCCGGCACGCGAGCGCCGGGCACGCCGTTGACAGACTCGGTCGAGTAGGCGAACGTCAGCTGCGCGAACGCGATCAGGTCGCTGTTGACTTCGAGAGCGTGCAGGTCGAGGTTGTCGATCGTGTCGCAGGCCTCGTGGTAGCACTGGTCGGACTGTTCACCTGCCGTGCCGCCCCAGATCGCCTCCTGCTCCGGTGTCTTGATCTCCTCGGCACCGGTGAACAGTCCAGCGGCCGGAATGCCGTTCTCGATGAACGCCTGGTAGTCACTGCGACCGGAGAACGCGGTGTCGTCGTAGGGTTCCTCGGCCCACGTGTAGTACAACTCGTAGACGTCCTCGATCGCAGCCGACCCCGGCGGCACTGGGACCGGCGCCTCGAACGTCGACTGATCGGCGTCGTAGACCATGAACACATAGTTGGGTGAGCCGACCATGTCGTAGTTCAAGTACAGCGCGATCCGGTCGAGTTCGTCCTGGGGCAATTCGTCCACGTAGGCCGTCGATCCGATGAGGCCGTGCTCCTCGGCGCCCCACCAGGCGAAACGCAGCGTGTTGTGCGGTTTGAGGTTGGCCATCTTGAGCGCTGTCTCGAGGATGGCCGCCGAACCGGACCCGTTGTCGTTGATGCCTGGCCCGGCGGCGACGCTGTCGAGGTGGGCGCCGGCCATGACGACGTTGTCGTCGTTCCTGCCGGGAAGCTCGGCGATGACGTTGACGTCGGTGCGGGTCTCGGACTCGACGACGCGCACATGTGCCGTCGAGCCAGGCTGGGAGAGCGCGACGCCGTCGGCGAAGCTGGCTCCGACGACGGGGATCGTGACGTCGGCGTCCCCGAGCGTCCCGACGATCAGCTCTTCACGAGTCGGATCGTTGCCCTGGTTGAAGATGACGACGGCCTCGGCGCCGGCGGCTTCGGCATTCGTGGCCTTGACCGCGAAGTCGCAAGCCCCGCGTTGAATGAGCGCGATGTCACTCGGCCCGCTGAAGTCGAGGCCGGCGAAGTCCGCCGCCTCGCAACCGCTGGTCGACTCCCGCGGTGGCTCGAGGGCGAGGTCGACCGGGATCACCGCTCCGGTGACGTCGCCGGCGCCGCTGCCGGTGAACGTGCCGGTCTCGTAGTCTTCCTCGACCGGGGTCACCTGTTCGAGCACGGCCGGGAAGACGAATTCGAATTCGAACTCGTCCAGCGTCACCTGGTAGCCGGCGTCCTCCAGCAGTCCCGCCACGTACGCGACGCTGTCGGCGTAGCCCTGCGTGCCTGCAGCGCGGCTGCCCGGATAGTAGGGGTCGTCGTTGTTGTCGGCGATCTTCTGGAACTGCTCCTGGTGAGCGAGTACTCCGTCCAGCGTCACACATTCGAGCAGCTTGCGATACGTCTGATTGTTGCGATTGTCGCAGGCGTTGTCGGACGGACCACCGGCGCCGGGTGCTGCCGATGCCGGCGATGCCGCCAGCGCCGCCAGGATGAGCCCGAACCCCGCCACTGCTGCCGGTACCGTTCGCCGTTTGCGGGTACGCAGCGTCATTGAGCGAACAGTCATGAGGACCTCCTTGTCGCATGTGACGGTTGCGATGTGACCGCCGTCACAAGATCCGGGACGCACTCACGGTATTGCCGATCAAGGCGGGGCGTAAGGAGCAAGGTCGATATTTCGGGCGCACGTTCTTGATTTGGCTGTGGCGCACCTACGCCCGTATCATCGTCGGTGCCAAAGACCGCCGGTCTCACGTTCGGTCCCCGGACGTGGCGAAGGTCCCGCAGATGCGGGCGGCCCGCGCAGGTGAGAGTGGAAAGCAGTGTCGGCTGTCGAGCCGGCACCCTTGACGCCCCGTGCCTGCGCCGGGGCGTTTGTCATTCTGAGGGACTCCGGCGACCACCACCTGGAAAAGGAGTCCCATGGCGAGGCCAGACAAGGCAGCCGCGGTCGCCGAACTCGCCGGCGAGCTCCGCAACAGCAATGCCGTCGTGCTGACCGAGTATCGCGGCCTCTCCGTCAAGCAGTTGACGGAACTGCGTCGGTCACTCGGTGCGAACGCGTCGTACACCGTGGTGAAGAACACGCTGACCAAGCTCGCCGCCAAGGAAGCCGGAGTCACCGGCCTCGACGACTACCTCGTCGGACCTTCGGCCATCGCCTTCGTGAAGGGCGACCCGGTCGAGGCGGCGAAGGGGCTGCGCGATTTCGCCAAGGCGAATCCGGTTCTCGTCGTCAAGGGCGGCTTGTTCGACGGTGAACCCGTGTCGAGTGAGCAGATCACCAAGCTCGCCGACCTGGAGTCCCGCGAGGTGCTGCTGGCCAAGCTCGCCGGCGCGATGAAGGCGTCGATGCAGAACGCGGCTTCGTTGTTCGCCGCTCCGCTGTCGAAGACGGCGCGGGCGGTCGATGCGCTGCGTGCGCAGGTCGAAGCACGTGGTCCCGCTGAGACCTCGAGTGAAGAGGTCGAAGCACGTGGTCCCGCTGAGACGACCGAGTCGGAGCCGGCAGGCGACAGCGACGCGGCACAGGAGAAGGACGAGGGCTGACCCCGGGGGTCGGACGAGACCCCGAGCCCGTACGACAACCGGCATCAGCCGATCACCAGAAAGGAAACCGCCACCATGGCGAAGCTCAACACCGACGAGCTCCTCGACGCGTTCAAGGAGATGTCCCTGCTCGAGCTCTCCGAGTTCGTGAAGAAGTTCGAGGAGACGTTCGACGTCACCGCCGCTGCTCCGGTCGCGGTCGCGGCTGCGGGCGCGCCGGCCGGAGGCGGCGGCGAGGCCGCGGCCGAGGAGGAGAAGGACGAGTTCGACGTCATCCTCGAGTCCGCCGGTGACAAGAAGATTCAGGTCATCAAGGAGGTCCGTGGCTTGACCTCGCTGGGCCTGAAGGAGGCCAAGGACCTCGTCGAGAGCGCGCCGAAGCCGCTTCTCGAGAAGGTCAACAAGGAGGCCGCCGACCAGGCCAAGGAGGCTCTCGAGGGCGCCGGAGCCACGGTCAGCATCAAGTGACCTCTGCGGGCGACGTTCATCGTCGATCGCGACTGGCAGCGCCGTAGCGGCGCGGCTCGGCTCGCCGACGGCGGACTCTGAGCTCTCATACCGGCCGTGCCACCGATCTTCGAGGGTCGGTGGCACGGCCGTTGTGCGTGTCACGACGGGCCGTCGTGATACGCGCGGGCCGGGTGTGTCGCTGTTCACCCGCCAACATCGACTCGCTGGCCGATGACTGATATTCGTGCTGGTGACGAAGTTGTTGATATTTCGCTGACCGGCTTCGGCCGCGTGAAATCGTTCCGTTCGCGTGGGTCGGTGCTTGACGGGACCGCGGCCGGGACGAGATGCTTCGGGGGTACCGAGGTGGGAGATGCAAGGGAGAATCAGGACTGGAGTGGCACGCCACTCGACAGCAGTGTGCCCTTTGGGTTAGACTGCAGCTTTGCGCTGTCGTCTGCTCACGTCTTCATGTGCCGGTGATGGCGCGACCATGCGATTAACTCCATCCGTGTGCCCTCGGAAGGACCCCTGTTGGCCGTCACGCCCACTGCCCCTGAGACCCAGAACAGCTCTCGCCGCCTCTCCTTCGCCAAGCTTAGGGAACCTCTTGAGGTACCCAACCTTCTCGCCCTTCAGATAGACAGCTTCGACTGGCTGCTCGGAAACGAGCGCTGGCAGGCGCGCGTCGCAGCCGCAGAGGCTGAGGGGCGGACCGACATCAACACGACGTCGGGGTTGCAGGAGACTCTCGACGAGATCAGTCCCATCGAGGATTTCTCGGGGACGATGTCCCTGTCGTTCTCGAACCCGCGGTTCGAAGAGCCGAAGAACAGCATCGACGAGTGCAAGATGCGCGACTTCACGTACTCGGCTCCGCTGTTCGTCACTGCTGAGTTCATCAACAACGAGACCGGTGAGATCAAGTCCCAGACCGTGTTCATGGGCGACTTCCCGCTCATGACGCCCAAGGGGACGTTCATCGTCAACGGCACCGAGCGCGTCGTCGTGTCGCAGCTGGTCCGCTCGCCGGGTGTCTACTTCGAGCGCGGTCTCGACAAGACCTCGGACAAGGACATCTTCACCGCCAAGGTCATCCCGTCCAGGGGTGCTTGGCTGGAGTTCGAGATCGACAAGCGCGACACCGTCGGCGTTCGCCTCGACCGTAAGCGCAAGCAGAACGTCACCGTGCTGCTCAAGGCCATGGGCTGGACGAACGAGCAGATTCTCGAAGAGTTCGGTGACTACGAGTCGATGCGCTCCACCCTGGAGAAGGACCACACCACCACCCAGGAAGAGGCGCTGCTCGACATCTACCGCAAGATGCGCCCGGGCGAGCCGCCGACGCGTGAGGCCGCTCAGCAGCTGCTCGAGAACGCCTACTTCAACCCCAAGCGGTACGACCTCGCGAAGGTCGGGCGGTACAAGCTCGGCAAGAAGCTCGGCTTCGAGCTTCCGCTCGACCAGAGCACGCTGACGATCGACGACATCATCGCGACGCTGCGCTACCTGGTGCGGCTGCACGCCGGCGAGACCGAGCTCACCAACGACGGCATCACGGTTCCGGTCGAGGTCGACGACATCGACCACTTCGGTAACCGCCGCATCCGCACCGTCGGCGAGCTCATCCAGAACCAGGTGCGCACCGGGCTGTCGCGTATGGAGCGTGTCGTCCGGGAGCGGATGACCACGCAGGACGTCGAGGCCATCACCCCGCAGACGCTGATCAACATCCGTCCGGTCGTGGCGGCGATCCGCGAGTTCTTCGGCACCTCGCAGCTGTCGCAGTTCATGGACCAGACCAACCCACTGGCCGGGCTGACGCACAAGCGGCGGCTCAACGCGTTGGGTCCGGGCGGTCTGTCCCGTGAGCGCGCCAGCATGGAAGTCCGCGACGTCCACCCGTCGCACTACGGCCGCATGTGTCCGATCGAGACGCCGGAAGGCCCGAACATCGGCCTGATCGGTTCGCTGGCCACCTACGGGCGCATCAACGCCTTCGGCTTCATCGAGGTGCCGTACCGCCGCGTCGAGAACGGACGCGTCACCGACGACATCCACTACCTCAGCGCCGACGAAGAGGACCGCAACGTCATCGCGCAGGCCAATGCCCAGTTGCGCGAGGACGGCACGTTCGCTGAAGAGAAGGTTCTGGTCCGCAAGCGCGGCGGCGAGATCGAGGCCGTGTCGGGCGACCAGGTCGACTACATGGACGTGTCGCCGCAGCAGATGGTCTCGGTGGCCACCGCGATGATCCCGTTCCTCGAGCACGACGACGCCAACCGGGCGCTGATGGGCTCCAACATGCAACGCCAGGCCGTGCCGTTGCTGCGTGCCGAGGCGCCGCTGGTGGGTACCGGCATGGAGTCGCACGCGGCCGAGGACGCCGGCGACGTCGTCATCGCCGAGAAGGACGGCGTGGTCACCGAGATGTCGGCTGACTACATCACCGTCATGGCCGACGACGGCACGTACCAGACCTACCAATTGGCGAAGTTCCGCCGTTCCAACGCGGGCTCGTGCATCAACCAGCGTCCCATCGTCGACGAGGGGCAGCGTGTCGAGGCCGGCCAGGTCATCGCCGACGGCCCGTCCACCGACATGGGCGAGATGGCGCTGGGTAAGAACCTGCTCGTGGCGTTCATGTCGTGGGAGGGGCACAACTACGAGGACGCCATCGTCATCTCGCAGCGCCTGATCCAGGACGATGTCCTGACCTCGATCAAGATCGAGGAGCACGAGGTCGACGCGCGCGACACCAAGCTGGGTCCGGAAGAGATCACCCGCGACATCCCCAACGTCTCGGACGAGGTTCTCGCTGACCTCGACGAGCGCGGCATCATCCGGATCGGCGCGGAGGTCACCAACGGCGACATCCTGGTCGGCAAGGTCACGCCGAAGGGTGAGACCGAGCTGACGCCGGAGGAGCGCCTGCTGCGTGCCATCTTCGGTGAAAAGGCGCGCGAGGTGCGTGACACATCGCTGAAGGTTCCGCACGGTGAGTCGGGCAAGGTCATCGGCGTCCGGGTCTTCGACCGCGACGAAGGCGACGAGCTGCCTCCTGGTGTCAACCAGCTGGTCCGCGTCTACATCGCCCAGATGCGCAAGATCCAGGACGGCGACAAGCTCGCCGGCCGACACGGCAACAAGGGCGTCATCGCCAAGATCCTGCCGGTCGAGGACATGCCGTTCCTCGAGGACGGCACGCCGGTCGACATCGTGCTCAACCCGTTGGGTGTGCCCAGCCGGATGAACCTCGGCCAGGTCATGGAGACCCACCTCGGCTGGGTCGCCAAGACCGGTTGGAAGGTCGAGGGCGACGACGAGGAATGGAAGGCCAGGCTCAAGTCGATCGGTGCCAGTGAGGCGCCGGCCAACACCAACGTGGCCACTCCGGTGTTCGACGGCGCTCAGGAAGACGAGATCGCGGGTCTGCTGGCCTCGACTCTGCCCACGCGCGACGGCGACCGCCTCGTCCAGGGCAACGGCAAGGCGCAGCTGTATGACGGGCGCTCCGGCGAGCCGTTCCCGTCGCCGGTGGCTGTCGGCTACATGTACATGCTCAAGCTCAACCACCATGTCGACGACAAGATCCACGCTCGCTCGACCGGGCCGTACTCCATGGTCACCCAGCAGCCGCTGGGCGGTAAGGCACAGTTCGGTGGTCAGCGCTTCGGCGAGATGGAGGTGTGGGCGCTGCAGGCCTACGGCGCCGCCTACGCCCTGCAGGAGCTGCTGACCATCAAGTCCGACGACGTGCCCGGGCGCGTCAAGGTCTACGAGGCCATCGTCAAGGGCGAGAACATCCCGGAATCGGGGCTTCCCGAGTCGTTCAAGGTGCTCTACAAGGAGATGCAGGCCCTGTGTCTCAACGTCGAGGTGCTCTCCAGCGATGGATCTCAGATCGAGATGCGCGAAACGGACGAGGATGTCTTCCGCGCTGCGGAGGAGCTCGGTATCGACCTGTCCAGGCGTGAGCCGAGCAGTGTCGAGGAAGTGTGACGCGTAGACAACCATGACCGGCCACGGAGCGCACGGACAGTGAAAGTTGGTGGCGGGGTGAGATGCGCAGGTTTCAACGCACCACCGAAGCAGATCACCCCGCCGCCAACTCCGTGGCGTGAGCCGCACTCCGGTCACAGCATCGACGACAAACAGCGAGATACTTAGCGAGAGAAGGACACACGTGCTCGACGTCAACTTCTACGACGAGCTGCGCATCGGCCTCGCGACCGCAGACAACATCCGCGAATGGTCGCACGGCGAGGTCAAGAAGCCGGAAACCATCAATTACCGAACCCTCAAGCCGGAGAAGGACGGGCTCTTCTGCGAGAAGATCTTCGGCCCCACCCGCGACTGGGAATGCTACTGCGGCAAGTACAAGCGGGTCCGGTTCAAGGGCATCATCTGTGAGCGCTGTGGCGTCGAGGTCACGCGCGCCAAGGTGCGTCGCGAGCGCATGGGGCACATCGAGCTCGCCGCGCCGGTCACGCACATCTGGTACTTCAAGGGCGTGCCGTCTCGGCTCGGGTACCTGCTCGACCTCGCGCCGAAGGACCTCGAGAAGGTCATCTACTTCGCCGCCTACATGATCACGTGGGTCGACGAGGAGGCTCGCCACCGCGACCTGTCCTCGCTCGAGGGTCAGATCGACGTCGAGCGCAAGCAGGTCGAACAGCGCCGTGACGCCGACATCGAGGCTCGCGCGAAGAAGCTCGAAGCCGACCTCGCCGAGCTCGAGGCCGAAGGGGCCAAGGGCGACGTGCGCCGCAAGGTCAAGGAGTCGGCCGAGCGCGAGATGAGCCAGCTGCGTAAGCGCGCGGAGGCCGAGATCGACCGGCTCAACGCGGTGTGGGATCGGTTCCGCAACCTCAAGGTCCAGGACCTCGAGGGCGACGAGATGCTCTACCGCGAGATGCGTGACCGGTTCGGTCAGTACTTCCGCGGCGGTATGGGTGCCCAGGCGATCAAGGAGCGCCTCGAGACGTTCGATCTCGAGAGCGAGGCCGAGAAGCTGCGCGAGCTGATCCGTACCGGCAAGGGC
This sequence comes from Haloactinopolyspora sp., assembly GCF_027324685.1. Lineage (NCBI taxonomy): Bacteria > Bacillati > Actinomycetota > Actinomycetes > Jiangellales > Jiangellaceae > Haloactinopolyspora > Haloactinopolyspora sp. The sequence goes on along the minus strand of NZ_DAHVSH010000102.1, from coordinate 39,890 downwards.
CAGAAGAAGACGCGCGCCCTGAAGCGGCTCAAGGTGGTCTCGCCGTTCCTCACCACCCGTAACGACCCTCGCGGCATGGTGCTCGACGCCGTCCCGGTGATTCCGCCGGACCTGCGTCCGATGGTCCAGCTCGACGGTGGCCGCTTCGCCACCAGCGACCTTAACGACCTGTACCGGCGTGTCATCAACCGCAACAACCGGCTCAAGCGCCTGCTCGACCTCGGGGCGCCGGAGATCATCGTCAACAACGAGAAGCGGATGCTCCAAGAGTCCGTGGACGCGTTGTTCGACAACGGCCGTCGCGGCCGTCCGGTCACCGGTCCGGGCAACCGGCCGTTGAAGTCGATCTCGGACATGCTCAAGGGCAAGCAGGGCCGGTTCCGGCAGAACCTGCTGGGTAAGCGAGTCGACTACTCGGGTCGGTCGGTCATCGTCGTGGGTCCGCAGCTCAAGCTGCACCAGTGCGGCCTGCCGAAGGGCATGGCGATCGAGCTGTTCAAGCCGTTCGTCATGAAGCGTCTGGTCGACCTGTCGCACGCGCAGAACATCAAGAGCGCCAAGCGCATGGTCGAGCGGCAGCGTCCGGTCGTGTGGGATGTCCTCGAAGAGGTCATCGCCGAGCACCCGGTGCTGCTGAACCGGGCGCCCACGCTGCACCGGCTGGGTATTCAGGCTTTCGAGCCGCAGCTGATCGAGGGTAAGGCCATCCAGATCCACCCGCTGGTCTGTACGGCGTTCAACGCCGACTTCGACGGCGACCAGATGGCCGTGCACCTGCCGCTGTCGGCCGAGGCACAGGCCGAGGCGCGGATCCTCATGCTGTCCAGCAACAACATCCTCAAGCCGGCCGACGGTCGTCCCGTCACGATGCCGACACAGGACATGGTGCTGGGCATCTACTACCTGACCTCGAACCGCGAGAACCAGCTCGGCGAGGGCCGGGCGTTCTCGTCGACGGCTGAGGCCATCGCCGCGTTCGACCGGGGTGAGCTGTCGCTGCAGGCGCCGATCACCCTCCGGCTCGACGGCGTGGTCCCGCCGGCTGGTTCGTCGCTGCCGGAGGACTGGGAGCAGGGTCAGTCGTTGACCTTGCAGACGACCCTGGGCCGGGCGTTGTTCAACGAGGCGCTGCCGCCGGACTACCCGTTCGTCGACGCAGTCGTGAACAACAAGCGGCTCGGCGCGATCGTCAACGACCTGGCCGAGCGGTACCAGAAGATCCAGGTGGCCTCGACGCTGGATGCGTTGAAGGAGATCGGCTTCTACTGGGCCACCCGGTCCGGTGTGACGGTGTCCGTCGACGACGTCGTGGCGCCGGAGCAGAAGCAGAACATCCTCGAGGAGTTCGAGAGCAAGGCCGAGAAGGTCGAGCGCAACTTCGCGCGAGGCGTGATCTCCGACGGTGAGCGCCGTGAGGAGCTCATCGACATCTGGACCGACGCCACCAACGCCGTCGACGAAGCGATGCGTCGCTCGTTCACGCCCGGCAACAGCGTCGACATGATGGTCAGCTCCGGTGCGCGTGGTAACTGGATGCAGATCCGCCAGCTCGCCGGCATGCGCGGTCTCGTGGCCAACCCGAAGGGCGAGACCATTCCGCGGCCCATCAAGTCGAGCTTCCGCGAGGGGCTGTCGGTGGTGGAGTTCTTCATCTCCACCCACGGTGCCCGGAAGGGTCTGGCCGACACCGCGCTGCGGACGGCCGACTCCGGTTACCTGACTCGACGGCTGGTCGACGTCTCGCAGGACGTGATCATCCGCGAGGTCGACTGTGGCACCGACCGTGGTCTGTTGCTGCCGATCGCAGCGCCGGGTCCCGACGGGAACCTCGTGACCGACGAGCACGTCGAGACCTCGGTCTATGCTCGCTCGCTGGCTGAGGACGTCGTCGCGCCCGACGGGTCGACGGTGGCTTCGGCCGGTGACGATCTCGGCGACGTCGAGATCGGCCGCCTGGTGACGGCCGGCGTGGAGAAGGTCCGCGTGCGCAGCGTCTTGACCTGTGAGAGCAAGACCGGCGTCTGCGCGATGTGCTACGGGCGTTCGCTGGCCACCGGCCAGCTCGTCGACGTCGGCGAGGCCGTCGGCATCATCGCCGCGCAGTCGATCGGTGAGCCCGGTACCCAGCTGACCATGCGGACGTTCCACACCGGCGGTGTCGCCGGCGAGGACATCACGCACGGTCTGCCGCGTGTGGTCGAGCTGTTCGAGGCTCGGGCACCGAAGGGTAAGGCGCCGTTGGCCGAGGTCTCCGGGCGCGTGCGCATCGAAGAGGACGCCAAGGGCGCTCACGCGGTCATCGTCCCCGACGACGGCAGCGAGGAGCAGTCCTTCCCGCTGAGCCGCCGCGTGTTCGACTGGACCAACCGGCGCGCCCCGGGCATCGCCCAGTGGCGTGTGCAGGATGGCGACCATGTCGAGGTCGGCGAGCTGCTGCACTCCGGTACGGCCGACCCGCACGACGTGCTGCGGGTGCAGGGCCAGCGTGCGGTCCAGGTGTTCCTGACCGATCAGGTTCAGGAGGTCTACCGCTCGCAGGGTGTGTCGATCCACGACAAGCACATCGAGATCATCGTGCGGCAGATGCTGCGCCGGATCACGGTGCTCGAAAGCGGTGTCACCGACCTGCTGCCGGGCGAGCTCGTCGAGCGGTCGCGGTTCGAGGACGAGAACCGCCGTGCTGTCGCCGAGGGCGGCCAGCCGGCCTCGGGTCGCCCGCAGCTGATGGGTATCACCAAGGCATCGCTGGCCACGGACTCGTGGCTGTCGGCGGCGTCGTTCCAGGAGACCACTCGGGTCCTCACGGAGGCGGCCATCAACGCCAAGTCCGACCCGCTGATCGGTCTGAAGGAGAACGTCATCCTCGGTAAGCTCATCCCGGCCGGGACCGGCTTGGCCCGGTACCGCAACCTGCGGGTGGAGCCCACCGAAGAGGCCAAGGCGGCCATGTACTCCATGGTCGACTACGGCGCGGACTACTCCGACTACGAGTTCGGGCAGGGTTCCGGCGAAGCGGTCCGGCTCGAAGACTACGACTTCGGCTCCTACAGCTGAGGTCCAGGTCCGCCTAGTTCGACAACAGGGCGGTGCGATCGCGATCGGCGATCGCACCGCCCTTTTCGTCGCCGCGCCCGCGTCGGATCGGATGGTCCGTATCGCCGTCTGCGCGGCTCATACTGATGAAGTGTCCGATCCGCGTCGGGTGTGCCGGCCGAGTCACCGTGACGCCACGGCAGGCTGAGTTGGGAGGTCATCGCTGTACGACGCCGAGCGTTTCGACAGCGCAGGTGTGGCCACGAGCATCGATCACCTGCGTCAGGCTGGCTTGCTCGGCGCCGCCGAGCCGACAGCGTTGTACCGGGAGTGGGTCTGGTGGACGTTGCCGACGGTGTCGGGTCCCCGCGACGTCGTGGCGCGCGCCCAGCAGGAAGGTGTCGAACCGACGACGTTCGAGGCGCTCGAGGCGCTGACCGTGTGGCGCGCGCCGAGCGGACGGCCGTACGTGCGGATCAGTGCCGCCGCCAGCGCCCGGCACCTGAGCCGGGTCACCGAGTTGCTCAACGGCGGTCGGCCGAGCACGACGAATCGGCGTGAACGCAACGCATGGACCTATCGGGGCCCGCTCGGCCTGACGACCGGCGACGTGGGGCTGATCCTACGCACCGGCGGAGCCGTGGTGGCCACTCCGGGCGGAACGATGATGGCGGCCGCCGGGCCCAAGATCGGGCCGGTGCCGAACGCGGTCGACATGTTCACTGCGCGCGCCGGCACCACGTGGGGGGACGTCTTCGTCGTCAACGGCTCGAATGACCAACCGGCGCGCGTTCTGTCCGAGGCGATAGAGTCCGGCCGGGCGCCGAGGGGCTCGGCTGCGCCGAGTCTGCACCGCCTGCTTCGGCACGAGAAGGTGCACTCCGAGCAGTGGGCGCGCTACGGCTTCGTCCGGTTCATCTGGGCCTACCTCGTTCGGCACAACCCGAACGACCCGTGCCGGCACCCTCTGGAGCAGGAGGCGGGCTTGGCTGACGGCGGATACCGATGCTGATCGTCGCCTCGCGCACGAGGCCATCGTCGCCTGGGCGGTCACCTCACCGGCGCGCACCGAACGGTCGCCGCCACCACGACAGGCGTGCCGACGTGACGCCGCGAGACGGCTCGGCTGGTGCAGGTGCGGCCTGCTGCGTGGGCGGCTGAGCGGCCGCACGGTCGGCGCGCCATTGGTCCACGACGGAATCGGCATCGGCCGGTCTGATCGGAATCTGCGGACCCGACGGTGCCCGCAGCCAGTCCATGATGCGCGTGTTCAGTTCGGCCACGGCATCTCGTACCTGTCGTTCCGAGCGTAAGGTGCTGACGGTCTCGCGCAGGCGGTGCTTCTCTTTGCGCAGCTTCAGCGGTGTCGGGAGGACGTCGTCGGACGACAGCCCTTCCTGGGCGAGTTTCTCACGCACCCACCACATCTCGTCGTTGGCCCGGTGCAGATTCGGCAGCGGCTTGCCGGTGCCGGGCAAGTTGTCGAACGCGCCGCGTTCCTCAGCTTCGCGGATCTGCTTGTCGATCCACGATTCGAAGCTGATTCCCGACGGTTTGCGTTCGGCCATCGAAACGGCACCTCCAGGGCGTGGCGTCGCGGCGCTGCCGGCCGGACACGCGGCGTCCCCCAATTCTATTGCGTCGCCTCCGGGCCGGCCGCACCTGCCCGCCCGTTAGCCGTGGCGGTAAACGCGCTGGTCATCGAGGCTGCGACCAGACGACTTCGCCATGGCGTCCACGCATCGGCGGGGACCGCGTCCGGGTCGCCGGCGGCCCGGGCTGTCCGGTATGGGCGGCGTGGCGGTGGGCACCGGATGACGAGAAGCTTCGTCCTGGGTTAAGTTGTAGGGAACCCGCTGGAAATCTGATGCAGCCCGCTTTGACCTGGGTGCCCTCGAGCGGGTAATCTCAATCCTCGTGCCTGGACTGCTCCGGGCAATCCGGTGCGCCCAGCCGACGAGTTGGCCGATTTGCCGGACAGATCCACCGACCACACCGATCGGGCTCGGTCATGTGGAGCGGAATCGGGCCGACACGCCCGACCGCGGGGGTCGCAGCAGCGGCCGCCGTCGCTTCACGCCGTCAACGACCGGTGTGAACCGCAGAATCCAAACGTCGAGGCAGTTCGACACACGTTCGAGGACAACGGAGACGTAGTGCCCACGATCCAGCAGCTGGTCCGTAAGGGCCGCCAGGACAAGGTCGGCAAGAACAAGACCCCGGCGCTCAAGGGCAGCCCGCAGCGGCGTGGTGTGTGCACGCGCGTGTACACCACCACCCCGAAGAAGCCGAACTCGGCTCTGCGGAAGGTCGCCCGCGTGAAACTGACCAGCCAGATCGAGGTCACCGCCTACATCCCGGGCGTGGGCCACAACTTGCAGGAGCACTCGATGGTGCTCGTGCGTGGCGGTCGCGTGAAGGACCTGCCCGGCGTCCGTTACAAGATCGTCCGCGGTTCGCTCGACACGCAGGGCGTGAAGAACCGCAAGCAGGCGCGCAGTCGGTACGGCGCGAAGAAGGAGAAGAGCTGATGCCGCGCAAGGGCCAGGCCCCGAAGCGACCGGTCGTCGTCGACCCGGTCTACGGTTCGCCGCTGGTGACCCAGCTGGTGAACAAGGTGCTCGTCGACGGTAAGAAGTCCGTCGCCGAGAGCATCGTGCACGGTGCTCTGGAGGGCTGCCGTGAAAAGACCGGTACCGACCCGGTCGTGACGCTCAAGCGCGCGCTGGACAACGTCAAGCCCACCCTCGAGGTGCGCAGCCGCCGAGTCGGTGGCGCGACCTACCAGGTGCCGATCGAGGTGCGCGCTGGGCGCAGCACCACGTTGGCGCTGCGGTGGCTGGTCAGCTACTCGCGCGCGCGGCGCGAGAAGACGATGACCGAACGACTGATGAACGAGATCCTCGACGCCTCCAACGGCCTCGGAGCCAGCGTGAAGCGCCGCGAGGACACCCACAAGATGGCCGAGTCGAACCGCGCCTTCGCGCACTACCGCTGGTAGTCCGCGCGCAGGCACCCGACGAACCCAGGAAGCGACGCACGAATGGCGACCGACCTCCGCAAAGTTGATCTGGCCAAGGTCCGCAACATCGGCATCATGGCCCACATCGACGCGGGCAAGACCACGACCACAGAGCGGATCCTCTACTACACGGGTATCAACTACAAGATCGGCGAGACCCACGAGGGTGCCGCCACGATGGACTGGATGGAGCAGGAGCAGGAGCGGGGTATCACCATCACCTCCGCTGCCACGACCTGCGAGTGGAACGACCACACCATCAACATCATCGATACCCCCGGCCACGTCGACTTCACCGTCGAGGTCGAGCGCAACCTGCGTGTCCTGGACGGCGCGGTGGCCGTCTTCGACGGGGTCGCCGGGGTCGAGCCGCAGTCGGAGACCGTGTGGCACCAGGCGGACAAGTACGGCGTTCCGCGGATGTGCTTCGTCAACAAGCTCGACCGTACGGGCGCTGAGTTCCACCGCTGCGTGGACATGATCGTCACGCGTCTCAACGCGACGCCGCTGGTTCTCCAGCTGCCGATCGGCGTCGAGGCGGACTTCCGCGGACTGGTCGACCTCGTCCGGATGAAGGCCCTGATCTGGTCGCCGGACACGCCGCTGGGGGAGATGTACGACACCGTCGACATCCCCGACACGCACATCGAGGCCGCGGCCGAGTGGCGCGACAAGCTGCTCGAGACCCTCGCGGAGAACGACGAAGCGATGATGGAGCTCTACCTGGACGGCAAGGAGCCGTCGGAGGAGGAGCTCAAGGCGGCGATCCGTCGCGCCACCATCGCCAACAGCGTCACCCCGGTGCTGTGCGGTTCGGCGTTCAAGAACAAGGGCGTGCAGCCGATGCTTGACGCCGTCGTCGACTACCTGCCCTCGCCGAAGGACGTCGGCGCAGTGCAGGGTCACGCGATGAACGACGAGGACGAAATCATCGAGCGCGAGCCCGATGAGGACGCCCCGTTGTCGTCGTTGGCGTTCAAGATCATGGCCGACCCGCACCTGGGCAAGCTCACGTTCGTCCGGATGTACTCCGGCACGCTCACCGCCGGCACTCAGGTGCTCAACAGCACCAAGGGCCACAAGGAGCGCATCGGCAAGATCTACCGGATGCACGCGAACAAGCGTGAAGAGATCACGCGCGCGAGCGCCGGGCAGATCGTCGCCGTCATGGGCCTGAAGAACACCACGACGGGTGACACGCTGTCCGACGCCAACCAGCCGGTGATCCTGGAGTCGATGAAGTTCCCGGCCCCGGTCATCCACGTGGCCATCGAGCCGAAGACGAAGGGCGACCAGGACAAGCTGTCCACGGCGATCCAGCGGCTGGTCGAAGAAGACCCGACCTTCCAGGTCCGCACGGACGAGGAGACCGGGCAGACGGTCATCTCCGGGATGGGCGAGCTCCACCTCGAGGTGTTCGTCGACCGGATGAAGCGCGAGTTCAAGGTCGAGGCCAACATCGGTAAGCCGCAGGTGGCCTACCGCGAGACCATTCGCCGCAAGGTCGAGAAGGTCGAGTACACCCACAAGAAGCAGACCGGTGGTTCGGGCCAGTTCGGCCGCGTCATCATCGACATCGAACCCACCGGTGGTGACGGCGATGGCGGATACGAGTTCGTCAACAACGTCACCGGTGGCCGCATCCCGCGGGAGTACATCCCGTCGGTGGACGAGGGCTGCCAGGAGGCCATGGAACACGGTGTGGTCGCCGGATACCCGCTGGTCGACGTCAAGGTCACGCTGCAGGACGGCGCGTATCACGACGTCGACTCGTCGGAGCTGGCATTCAAGATCGCCGGTTCCATGGCGTTCAAAGAGGCTGCGCGGCGCGCGGACCCGGTTCTGCTCGAGCCGGTGTTCGCGGTCGAGGTGACCACCCCGGAGGAGTACATGGGTGACGTCATCGGCGACCTCAACTCCCGCCGTGGCCAGGTGCAGGCCATGGAGGAACGTGCCGGCCAGCGCATCATCAAGGCGCTGGTCCCGCTGTCGGAGATGTTCGGCTACGTCGGTGACCTCCGCAGCAAGACCCAGGGCCGGGCGAGCTACTCGATGCACTTCGACTCCTATGCCGAAGTGCCTCGTAACGTGGCTGAGGAAATCATCAAGAAGGCCCGGGGCGAGTGATCGTCTCCGGGGTACCTTCTCCCGGCCGGCAACACGTAGGCACACCCGACCAAAAGAAAAACCAGCCGAGCGCACCGTTCGCGGGACATCGGCAACGTACGAGTCCTAACAGGAGGACCCACAGTGGCTAAGGCGAAGTTCGAGCGGACCAAGCCGCACGTCAACATCGGTACCATCGGGCACGTCGACCACGGTAAGACGACGCTGACCGCGGCGATCACGAAGGTGCTGCACGACAAGTTCCCGGACCTGAACGACGCGTCGCAGTTCGACGACATCGACAAGGCGCCGGAAGAGAAGCAGCGCGGCATCACGATCAACATCTCGCACGTCGAGTACCAGACCGAGCGGCGCCACTACGCGCACGTCGACGCTCCCGGTCACGCCGACTACGTGAAGAACATGATCACCGGCGCTGCGCAGATGGACGGCGCCATTCTGGTCGTCGCCGCGACCGACGGCCCGATGCCGCAGACCAAGGAGCACGTGCTGCTGGCCCGTCAGGTCGGCGTGCCGTACATCCTGGTCGCGCTGAACAAGGCCGACATGGTCGACGACGAGGAGATCATGGAGCTCGTCGAGATGGAGGTCCGTGAGCTGCTCAGCGAGCAGGACTTCGACGGCGACAACGCTCCGGTGGTCAAGGTCTCCGCGCTCAAGGCGCTCGAGGGCGACCCGGAGTGGGTCAAGTCCGTCGAGGAGCTCATGGACGCTGTCGACGCCAACATCCCGGACCCGGTGCGCGACATCGAGAAGCCGTTCCTCATGCCGATCGAGGACGTCTTCACCATCACCGGGCGCGGCACGGTCGTCACCGGCCGGGTCGAGCGCGGCGTGCTGAAGGCCAACGAAGAGGTCGAGCTCGTCGGTATCCGTCCGGGCCCGGCGCAGAAGACCACGGTCACCGCGGTCGAGATGTTCCGCAAGACGCTGGACGAGGCTCGTGCGGGTGAGAACGTCGGTCTGCTGCTGCGTGGTACGAAGCGCGAAGACGTCGAGCGCGGCATGGTCGCCGTGAAGCCCGGCACCACCACGCCGCACACCAACTTCGAGGCGCAGGTCTACATTCTCGGCAAGGACGAGGGCGGGCGGCACACGCCGTTCTTCAACAACTACCGTCCGCAGTTCTACTTCCGCACGACCGACGTCACCGGCGTCGTGACGCTGCCGGAAGGCACCGAGATGGTCATGCCCGGCGACAACACCACCATGTCGGTCGAGCTGATCCAGCCGGTCGCCATGGAGGAGAACCTCAAGTTCGCCATCCGTGAGGGTGGGCGGACGGTCGGCGCCGGTCACGTCACGAAGATCATCAAGTAGGTTCGTCAGGTGAAGGGCGGCCGGGGCCGCAGTCAGCGGCAACCGACCGCCCTTCACGCACGAGTTGGTTTGGTCAGCACGGCGACGCGAACAGCATCGTCCTGATCAGACCGGCTCGCCCGATTGGCCAGAGGCCGATCCCGTCTGGCATACTGTTCAGGTTGCTCGGTGGTGGGCGACGTCAGGGCTATGCGCCCAGAGTCGGCAAGGTCCGACTCCCTCGGCGTCGAACTCCGTCATGCAGGCTCGGCCACGAGGTGGCCGGGTCGGCTCCTCCAGAAGAACCCCTCGACTCGAAGCGTGTCGTCGAGCCGTGCCTTGTGCCGGATCGCGACACGCCCGACCGCGGGGGTCGGTCGGGCGGGGCGCCTGGCCAGTGTTTCGGTCAGATCGGATCTCAAGCAGTGCGAAGAGTGAGGACGACAAGCAGCCATGGCGGGACAGAAGATCCGCATCCGGCTCAAGGCCTATGACCACGAGGTCATCGACACGTCGGCGCGCAAGATCGTCGACACGGTGACGCGCACCGGCGCGGTGGTCGCAGGCCCGGTGCCGCTGCCTACCGAGAAGAACGTGTACTGCGTCATCCGGTCGCCGCACAAGTACAAGGACAGCCGCGAGCACTTCGAGATGCGCACACACAAGCGGCTGATCGACATCATCGACCCCACGCCGAAGACGGTCGACTCGCTGATGCGCCTCGACTTGCCGGCCGGTGTCGACATCGAGATCAAGCTCTAAGGGACGCGCGAACGATGACTACAGAGACGACAGGCGCGGCTCGACGCGTTGTTCGTGGGCTGCTCGGCGAGAAGCTCGGCATGACCCAGGTATGGGACGAGAACAATCGCGTCGTGCCCGTCACCGTGGTCAAGGCCGGGCCTTGTGTGGTGACCCAGGTGCGCACGCCGGAGAAGGACGGATACGACGCGGTGCAGATCGCGTTCGGTGCGCCGAACCCGCGCAAGGTGACCAAGCCCGCGCAGGGACACTTCGACAAGGCGGGAGTCACCGCGCGCCGGCACATCGCCGAGGTGCGCACAGCTGACGCCTCGGAGTACACGCTCGGTCAGGAGCTGACCGCCGAGGTGTTCGAGGCCGGCGAGCTGGTCGACGTGACGGGTACGACCAAGGGCAAGGGCTTCGCCGGTGCCATGAAGCGCCACGGCTTCGGTGGCTTGCGCGCCTCGCACGGTGTGCACGGCAAGCACCGCTCGCCGGGCGCCATCGGCGGCGCCGCCACGCCGGGCCGGGTGTTCAAGGGTAAGAAGCTGCCCGGGCGGATGGGCGGCGAGCGCGTCACCACGATGAACGTGTCGGTGCACGCCGTTGACGCCGAGAAGGGCGTGCTGCTGCTCAAGGGCGCGGTTCCCGGCCCCGACGGTGGCTTGGTGTTCGTCCGCACGGCGGCGAAGGGAGAGACGAAGAAATGAGTACCGTCTCCGTTCTGGACCCGAAGGGCGCCGCGGACGGCACGGTCGAACTGCCGGCCGAGATCTTCGACGTCCAGGTGAACGTGCCGCTGATCCACCAGGTCGTGGTGGCACAGTTGGCGGCGGCCCGGCAGGGTACCCATGCGACCAAGACCCGCGGCCAGGTCGCGGGTGGCGGTGCGAAGCCTTATCGGCAGAAGGGCACCGGCCGCGCCCGGCAGGGCTCGATCCGTGCGCCGCAGTTCACCGGCGGTGGCATCGTGCACGGCCCGCAGCCGCGTAGTTACGCCCAGCGCACGCCGAAGAAGATGAAGGCCGCCGCGCTGCGCGGGGCGCTGTCGGACCGGGCCCGCCACGGGCGGGTCCACGTGGTCGCGCGCTTCGTCGACGGCGACACGCCTTCGACGAAGACCGCCATGGCCACGCTGCAGAACCTGACCGAGCGCAAGAACGTGCTCGTCGTGGTCGAGCGCGGCGACGAACTGAGCGTGAAGAGCCTGCGCAACGTGCCGCAGGTGCACCTGATCGTCGCCGACCAGCTCAACACGTACGACGTGCTGTGCGCCGACGACGTGGTGTTCACCCAGGACGCTCTGAACGCTTTCGTGGCCGGGCACGCTCGGACGGCCAAGGCTGAGGAGGAGGCCAAGTGAGCACCATCAAGGATCCTCGCGACATCCTGCTCGTCCCGGTCGTGTCCGAGAAGAGTTACGGGCTGCTCGACGAGAACAAGTACACCTTCGTGGTCGCACCCCATGCGAACAAGACCGAGATCAAGATCGCTGTCGAGAAGGTGTTCAACGTCAAGGTCACCGGCGTCAACACGCACAACCGCCAGGGCAAGCGCCGCCGGACCCGCTTCGGTGTGGGCAAGCGGCCGGACACCAAGCGCGCGATTGTGACCGTGGCCGAGGGCCAGCGCATCGACATCTTCTCCGGCCCGGTCGGCTGAGCCAGGGCCGAGGATACGAGTATCGAGGTTACGACGAATGGCAATCCGAAAGTACAAGCCGACGACACCGGGCCGGCGTGGCTCCAGCGTCGCCGACTTCGTCGAGATCACCCGATCCGAGCCGGAGAAGTCGCTCGTGCGGCCGCTGCCCAAGAAGGGCGGGCGGAACAGCTCCGGGCGAATCACGACCAGGCATCAGGGTGGCGGCCACAAGCGCCAGTACCGGGTCATCGACTTCCGCCGTGCGGACAAGGACGGCGTGCCGGCCAAGGTCGCGCACATCGAGTACGACCCCAACCGCACGTCGCGGATCGCGCTGCTGCATTACGCCGACGGCGACAAGCGCTACATCCTCGCGCCGACGCGGCTGCGGCAGGGTGCGCGCATCGAGGCCGGTCCCAGCGCCGACATCAAGCCCGGCAACAATCTGCCGCTGCGCAACATCCCGGTCGGTACGGTCGTGCACGCGATCGAGCTGCGGCCCGGTGGCGGCGCGAAGATCGCGCGTTCGGCCGGTTCCAGCGTCCAGCTGGTGGCCAAGGAAGGCACGTGGGCGCAGTTGCGGATGCCTTCGGGTGAGATCCGCAACGTCGACGCGCGCTGCCGTGCGACGGTGGGCGAGGTCGGCAACTCCGAACACTCGAACATCCACTGGGGCAAGGCCGGCCGGTCGCGCTGGAAGGGCAAGCGGCCCTCGGTGCGCGGTGTGGCGATGAACCCGGTCGACCACCCGCACGGTGGTGGCGAGGGCAAGACGTCGGGCGGTCGGCACCCGGTCAACCCGGCGGGTATGCCTGAGGGCCGCACCCGCAAGAAGAACAAGCCGAGCAACCGTCAGATCGTCCGTCGCCGCAAGACCGGCAAGAAGCGCTGAGTGCAGGAGTCGTAGAGATGCCGCGTAGCCTGAAAAAGGGCCCCTTCATCGACGAGCACCTGGCCAAGAAGGTCGAGGCGCAGAACGATAAGGGCACGAAGAACGTCATCAAGACCTGGTCTCGGCGCTCGATGATCGTGCCGGACATGATCGGTCACACGATCGCGGTGCACGACGGTCGTAAGCACGTCCCGGTGTTCATCACCGAGGCGATGGTCGGGCACAAGCTCGGCGAGTTCGCCCCCACGCGAACGTTCAAGGGCCACGAGAAGGACGACCGCCGCGCTCGGCGCCGGTGACGTCCACCACGAGTCAACTACAGGAGTCAACGATGGAAGCCAGGGCTCAAGCGCGGTTCGTCCGTGTCACGCCCACGAAGGCGCGCCGTGTGGTGGACCTCATCCGTGGCATGGACGTCGACGAGGCGTCGGCGCTGTTGAGGTTCGCCCCGCAGGCCGCTGCGGTACCGGTGCGCAAGGTGCTCGAGAGCGCGGCCGCCAATGCCGACGACCTCACCGGCACGCCGCGTGAGGCGCTCACTGTCGCCGAGGCGTACGTGGACGAGGGGCCGACGATGAAGCGGTTCCGTCCGCGGGCGCACGGCCGGGCGAGCCGGATCAACAAGCGGACGTGTCACATCACGGTCGTCGTCGACCGGAAGCCGTCGGCGAGCGACGACACACCGGCCGGTGCGGGCAAGCGTGCCTCGGCCGGTTCGAGAGGAGGGACCCGCTAGTGGGTCAGAAGATCAACCCGCACGGGTTCCGGCTCGGCGTTTCCACCGACCACAAGAGCCGGTGGTTCGCCGACAGCACCACGAAGGGTCAGCGCTACCGCGACTACATCGCTGAAGACGTCGCGATCCGGAAGCTGATGACCGACGGCATGGAGCGCGCGGGTATCTCGCACGTGGACATCGAGCGGACCCGCGACCGGGTGCGTGTCGACATCCACACCGCCCGGCCGGGCATCGTCATCGGCCGCCGCGGCGTCGGCGCGGACCGGCTGCGCTCGGAGCTCGAGAAGCTGACGGGCAAGCAGGTCCAGATGAACGTCCTCGAGGTGAAGCAGCCCGAGATCAACGCTCAGCTGGTCGCCCAGGGCGTGGCCGAGCAGCTCTCGGCTCGCGTGGCGTTCCGTCGCGCGATGCGTAAGGCGCTGCAGACCACCATGCGGGCCGGTGCCAAGGGTGTGCGGATTCAGTGCTCGGGCCGCCTGGGCGGTGCGGAGATGAGCCGCTCGGAGTTCTACCGCGAGGGCCGCGTGCCGCTGCACACGTTGCGTGCCGATGTCGACTACGGCTTCTACGAGGCCCGGACGACCTTCGGCCGCATCGGCGTGAAGGTCTGGATCTACAAGGGCGACGTCAGCGGTTCGCGTTCGGAGCGGGCGGCCGAGCAGGCTGCTCAGGCTCGCGCGCAGCAGGGACGTCGTCGTCCGGAGCGCCGCCGGCCGACCCGCGGCGGTGGCGGCGGCGAGCGCAGTGAGGCCGCAGCGGCGGCACCTGAGGCTCCTGCCGAGGTCACCGAAGCGGCGCAGGCTGCCGAGGCACCTGTGGCCGAAGCGACCCAGCCTGCGCAGCCCGCGCCTGAGGCGCCCGCCACGACCGAGACCGGCAGCGGGCAGGAGGGTTGAGTCATGCTGATCCCCCGCAAGATCAAGTACCGCAAGCAGCACCACCCCAAGCGGCGTGGGCTGGCCAAGGGCGGCACGTCGCTCGCCTTCGGTGAGTACGGTATCCAGGCTGTCGAAGGTCACTACGTGACCAACCGGCAGATCGAGGCCGCTCGTATCGCCATCACCAGGCACATCCGTCGTGGCGGCAAGGTGTGGATCAACATCTACCCGGACCGCCCGCTGACGAAGAAGCCGGCCGAGACCCGCATGGGTTCCGGTAAGGGTTCGCCGGAGTGGTGGGTGGCGAACGTGAAGCCGGGCCGAGTGATGTTCGAGCTGTCCTACCCGAACGAGGACGTGGCTCGGGAAGCTCTCACGCGTGCGATCCACAAGCTGCCGATGAAGGCTCGCATCGTCGCACGCGAGGCAGGTGAAGGGTAATGGCGATCGGTTCGAAGAATCTCGACGCGGCGTCGTTGCGCGAACGCTCGGACGCCGAGCTCCTCGAGGAGCTGCGCGAGGCCAAGGAGACCCTGTTCAACCTCCGGTTCCAGGGCGCCACCGGCCAGCTGGAGAGTCACGGCCGGCTCAAGGCCGTCCGGCGCGACATCGCGCGCATCTACACGGTGATGCGCGAGCGCGAGCTCGGCATCGTCAGCGTGGTCGAAGGATCGACCGACGGAAAGTCCTCGGCCGGTGATGCCTCGTGAGCCCGACGAGCAAGGAAGACAACGTGAACGAGAACTCGGACACACCGGTGCTGGACACCGCGGCCGCGGCTGCGGAAGCGGCGGCGACCGGCGAGATCGCGCCGTCGGCGGCGCAGAGCGCCACGCCGGGCCGTGGGTACCGCAAGGTCCGTCAGGGCCGCGTGGTCAGCGACAAGATGGACAAGACCGTGGTCGTGTCCGTCGAGGACCGCTTCAAGCACCGGATGTACGGCAAGGTCATCCGGCGTGCCAGCAAGCTGAAGGCGCACGACGAGCAGAATGCCGCCGGGGTGGGTGACCGGGTCTTGTTGATGGAGACCCGGCCGCTGTCGGCGACGAAGCGCTGGCGCGTCGTGGAGATCATCGAGAAGGCGAAGTAGGAGCGAGATGATTCAGCAGGAGTCGCGACTTCGCGTCGCCGACAACACGGGTGCCAAGGAGATCTTGTGCATCCGTGTCCTCGGCGGCTCCGGCCGGCGCTACGCCGGTATCGGCGACGTCATCGTGGCGACCGTCAAGGACGCCATCCCCGGCGGGGGCGTGAAGAAGGGTGAAGTCGTCAAGGCCGTGGTCGTGCGGACCGTGAAGGAGCGCCGCCGGCCGGACGGCTCCTACATCCGCTTCGACGAGAACGCGGCAGTGATCATCAGGGACGGCGGTGACCCACGCGGTACGCGCATCTTCGGGCCCGTCGGCCGTGAACTGCGGGACAAGCGCTTCATGCGCATCATCTCGCTCGCGCCGGAGGTGTTGTGAGCCAATGCGCATCAAGAAAGGTGACAAGGTCGTCGTCACCGCGGGCAAGGACAAGGGTGTCGTCGGCAAGGTGATCGCGGCCTACCCCAAGGACGAGCGGGTGCTCGTCGAGGGTGTCAACCGCATCACCAAGCACACCAAGCCGACGCAGACCGCCCGGGGAACGCAGCAGTCCGGCGGGATCGTGCACCAGGAGGCGCCGGTTCACGTCTCCAACGTGGCGCTCGCGGTCGAGGTCGACGTCGACGGCAAGAAGAAGACGGTCGGTAGCCGTGTCGGGTACCGATTCGACGACAACGGCAACAAGGTCCGGTACGCCAAGCGCACCGGTGAGGAAATCTGATGACAATGACGGATGCGCCCGCCCGCGCTGTTCCACGGCTCAAGCAGCGCTACCGCGACGAGATCATCGCAGGGCTGCGCGAGCAGTTCGACATCGCGAACATCATGCAGGTGCCCACGGTGGCGAAGGTTGTCGTCAACATGGGTGTCGGCGAAGCTGCTCGCGACGCGAAGCTGATCGAGGGCGCGGTGAACGACCTGGCCACGATCACCGGGCAGAAGCCGGCGGTCACCAAGGCGCGCAAGTCCATCGCGCAGTTCAAGCTGCGTGAAGGGATGCCGATCGGGGCCCACGTCACCCTGCGGGGCGACCGGATGTGGGAGTTCCTCGACCGGCTGGTCACGATCGCGCTCCCGCGGATCAGGGACTTCCGTGGCTTGTCGCCGCGCCAGTTCGACGGTCGTGGCAACTACACGTTCGGTCTCAACGAGCAGTCGGTGTTCTACGAGATCGACCAGGACCGAATCGATCGGGTGCGCGGCATGGACATCACCGTGGTCACCACCGCGACCGACGACGACCAGGGGAGGGAGCTGTTGCGGCGGCTCGGCTTCCCATTCAAGGAGCAGTGACGAGGTGAGCGAGCAGAGTGGTCGGCGAGGAACGAGCCGCCCGCGGAGCAAGCGAACCGAGGAACGCGACCCGATGACACAGGAGCAGTGACGTGGCGAAGAAGGCGCTGATCAACAAGGCGCAGCGCAAGCCGAAGTTCGCGGTGCGTGCCTACACACGTTGCCAGAAGTGTGGACGCCCGCACTCGGTGTACCGCAAGTTCGGTCTGTGCCGGGTCTGCCTGCGCGAAATGGCTCATCGCGGTGAGCTGCCGGGCGTGACGAAGTCCAGCTGGTAGACCATCCCATCTCATCGCCGTAGGTCCTCTCGTGAGCGAACGGGAGGAAACCCCGGCGGGAAAGTGGTTACGAATCCATGACCATGACCGATCCGATCGCAGACATGCTGACCCGTCTGCGTAATGCGAACTCGGCGCACCACGAGACCGTGGCGATGCCGTACAGCAAGATCAAGGCACACATCGCTGAGATCCTCAAGCAAGAGGGCTACATCGCCGGGTACTCCGTAGAGGAGCCGACCGAGCCGGGCAAGGGCGCGGTGGGTAAGTCGCTCGTACTGGAGTTGAAGTACGGCCCGTCGCGGGAGCGCTCCATCGCCGGCGTCCGGCGCGTGAGCAAGCCGGGGCTGCGGGTCTATGCCAAGGCCAACAACATGCCGAAGGTGCTCGGTGGCCTGGGCGTCGCGATCATTTCGACGTCGCAGGGGCTGCTGACCGCACGTGCGGCCTCCAAGCAGGGTGTGGGCGGGGAAGTCCTCGCTTACGTCTGGTAACGGGAAGGAGCAGAGAAGACATGTCGCGTATCGGCAAGCTCCCGATTCCCGTTCCTGCGGGGGTCGACGTCGCCGTCGACGGCAGCGACGTGACGGTGAAGGGCCCGAAGGGCACGCTGAGCCGTACGTTGCCGGAGATGATCGAACTGCATCGTTCCGACGACGGCGCCATCGAGGTTCGCCGCCCGGACGACGAGCAGGAGAGCCGGGCCATGCACGGACTCAGCCGCACGCTGGTGTCGAACATGGTCACCGGGGTCACCGAGGGCTACGAGAAGAAGCTCGAGATCGTGGGTGTCGGGTACCGCGTCACGGCCAAGGGCAAGGACCTCGAGTTTGCGCTCGGGTTCAGCCACCCGATCCTGTTCGAGGCGCCCGAGGGCATCACGTTCGCCGTCGAGTCTCCGACGAAGTTCGCTGTTCAGGGCATCGACAAGCAACAGGTCGGCCATGTCTCGGCCAAGATCCGTGGTCTTCGCCCACCGGAGCCGTACAAAGGCAAGGGCGTGCGCTACGAGGGCGAGCGGGTCCGGCGCAAGGTCGGAAAGGCTGGGAAGTAAACCATGGGCATCGCGATCAATCGCCAGGTCCATCGCGGCGAGAAGACCGCCGCGCGCAACCGGCGGCATCTGCGGGTGCGCAAGAAGATCAGCGGCACGACCACTCGGCCGCGGCTGGTCGTCACTCGCTCGCTGCGGCACATGGTGGCCCAGGTCGTCGACGACACCACCGGACGCACGCTGGCGTCGGCGTCCAGCATGGAAAGCGACCTGCGGGCGTCGAGCGACGACAAGACCGCCAAGGCGCGCCGGGTGGGCGAACTCGTGGCCGAGCGCGCCAAGGAGGCCGGTGTCGAAGCTGTGGTGTTCGACCGAGCCGGCAACCAGTACCACGGCCGGGTGGCCGCGGTGGCTGACGGCGCACGTGACCACGGACTGAAACTGTGACATTCGCGCCGGCACATTCGCGCCCTCGACGGGGGTACGTGTCTCGGGCGCTACGTTTGCGAGAGGATAGAGGACATCATGGCTGAACCCCAGCGCCGCGGTGGTGGCGCCGGTGGCGAGCGCCGCGATCGCCGTGACCGTCGCGACCGCGACAGCCGTCGCGGCGGCGACGCGGACAAGACCAATTACATCGAGACCGTGGTCGGCATCAACCGGGTGGCCAAGGTCCACCAGGGCGGTCGTCGCTTCAGCTTCACAGCCCTGGTGGTCGTGGGCGACGGGGACGGAACCGTCGGTGTCGGTTACGGCAAGGCCAAGGAGGTGCCCTCGGCTATCGCCAAGGGCGTCGAGGAAGCCAAGAAGCAGTTCTTCCGGGTGCCGCGCATCCAGGGGACCATCCCGCACCCGGTGCAGGGTGAGAAGGCTGCCGGCATCGTCCTCCTGCGTCCGGCCTCACCGGGTACCGGTGTGATCGCCGGCGGGCCGGTGCGTGCCGTGCTCGAGGCCGCGGGCATCCACGATGTCCTCAGCAAGTCGCTCGGTTCGACGAACGCGATCAACATCGTGCACGCGACGATCACGGCGCTCAAGAGCCTCGAGCCGCCCGAGAAGGTGGCGGCCCGGCGTGGTCTCGCACTCGAGGATGTTGCGCCTGCGGCGATGCTGCGGGCGAGGGCGGAGGCCGGTGCGTGAGCGAAGCCAAGAAGCTGAGGATCCGTCAGGTCCGCAGCCGGATCGGCGGAACATCGTCGCAGCGTGACACGTTGCGCTCACTGGGTCTCCGGCGTATCGGCCACGAGGTCGTCAAGGACGATCGGCCCGAGATCCGCGGCATGGTGCGGACGGTGGCTCACCTCGTCTCGGTCGAAGCGATCTCTGCCGCCGAGGCCAGCAACGACACAGTGCAGGAGAGTGACCAGCGATGAGCAACTCGCCGTTGAAGCCGCATCACCTGCGGCCGGCTCCCGGCGCCAAGACCGCGAAGACGCGGGTGGGCCGAGGCGAGGCGTCGAAGGGTAAGACGGCCGGGCGCGGTACCAAGGGCACCAAGGCTCGGTACCAGGTTCCCGCCAACTTCGAGGGCGGGCAGCTTCCGCTGCACATGCGCCTGCCGAAGCTCAAGGGGTTCAAGAACCCGTTCCGGGTCGAGTACCAGGTGGTGAACCTCGACAAGCTCGCCGCGTTGTACCCCGACGGCGGCGAGGTCACGGTCGAGGACCTCGTGGCGAAGGGCGCTGTGCGCAGTGGCCAGCAGGTCAAGATCCTCGGCACCGGTGATGTCTCGGTTGCGCTTCAGGTGAACGCCCATGCGTTCTCGGAGAGCGCGGAAGAGAAGATCACGGCAGCCGGCGGCACGGCCACTCGGCTGTAGTTTCGACCGATGCCGGTGCGCAACGACGATCTTGCCGATGCGCTTGCGGTCCGTCTCGGACGGCGAGCGCCTCGGGGAGGTCGGTGTGCCGGTGGTGTTAACGTCTGTGAGTTGACTTACCGACCACTGTGCCGGCACACCTCGCGACGCCGGTATCGCAGGAGGCCCTGAAGTGCTCAGAGTGTTCGCGCAGGCTTTTCGTACCCCTGACCTGCGCCAGAAATTACTGTTCACGCTGGGCATCATCGCGATCTTCCGGCTCGGTTCGGTCGTGCCCACGCCCGGTGTCGACGTCGCCGCGGTCCGCAACTGCGTGGACCTGGCCGGGAACGAGGGCATCTACGGGATGCTCAATCTGTTCTCCGGTGGAGCGATGCTCCAGCTGGCGGTGTTCGCCCTCGGCATCATCCCGTACATCACCGCCGCCATCATCTTCCAGCTGCTCACGGTCGTCATTCCGCGCATCGAGGCGTTGCGCAAGGAGGGCCAGTCCGGGCAGGCGCAGATCACGCAGTACACGCGGTACCTCACCATCGGCCTGGCGCTGCTGCAGTCGACCACGATCATCACGCTCGCCCGGCGGGGTCAGTTCTTCCCGAACTGCCCCGAGGAGGTCCTGGCTGACGACTCGCTGGGCACGGTGGCGATCATGATCGTCACGATGACCGCCGGTACCGGCGTCGTGATGTGGCTCGGTGAGCTCATCACCGACCGCGGCGTCGGCAACGGCATGTCGTTGCTGATCTTCACCCAGATCGTGGCCAGTGTGCCGGGCATGTTCTGGAGCATCCAGCAGAGCCGTGGCTGGGCGATCTTCGGCATCGTGGTGGTCGTCGGACTGATCGTCATCGCGTTGATCGTGTTCGTCGAGCAGTCTCAGCGCCGTATCCCGGTGCAGTACGCCAAGCGGATGGTCGGGCGGAAGATGTACGGCGGGTCGTCGACGTACATCCCGTTGAAGATCAACCAAGCCAACGTCATCCCGGTGATCTTCGCTTCGTCCCTGCTGTACATCCCGTTGCTGGCGGCACAGTTCAACCAGACGACGAGCTGGGGACTGTGGATCCAGGACAACTTCACCAGGGGTTCGCACCCGCTGTACATCGCGTTCTACTTCTTCCTGATCGTCGGGTTCACCTTCTTCTACGTGTCCATCACGTTCAACCCGAAGGACATCTCCGACAACATGAAGCGGTACGGCGGCTTCGTTCCCGGTATCCGTGCCGGTCGAGCGACGGAGGAGTACCTGTCCTACGTCCTCAACCGCATCACCTCGGCCGGTGCGATCTATCTCGCCTTGGTGGCACTGTTGCCGCTGCTGGCGTTCAACGCCATCAACCCTGCCGGTGACGGCGGGCAGGCGTTCAACAACATGTTCGGCGGCACGAGCATCCTGATCATGGTCGGCGTCGGACTCCAGACGGTGCAGCAGATCGAGAGCCAGCTGCAGCAGCGCAACTACGAGGGGTTCCTCCGGTGACGCGAATTCTGATCATGGGCCCGCCAGGTGCGGGCAAGGGGACCCAGGCGGAGTTGCTCGCCAAGCGGCTGGGCATCCCGGCCATCTCGACCGGAGACATCTTCCGCGCCAACATCTCCGCTGGAACACCGCTGGGCGTCGAGGTCAAGCGCTACCTCGACGCCGGAGAGTACGTGCCGGACTCCATCACCAATGAGATGGTGCGTGGCCGGCTGGCCGAGCCGGACGCCGCCGACGGCTTTCTGCTCGACGGTTATCCGCGCACCCTGGCCCAGGTCGAGTTCCTCGACGGTGTTCTCGCCGAGTCGGGCACCCAGCTCGACCGGGTCATCGAGTTGACCGTCGACGTCGACGAAGTCGTGCAGCGGTTGCACAAGCGGGCGATGGAAGCCGGCCGCAGCGACGACAGCGAAGAGGTGATCCGGCGCCGCCAAGAGGTCTACCTGGAAGAGACGGCGCCGCTGATCGCGGTCTACTCCGAACGCGGGCTGGTCGCCAAGGTCGACGGTATGGGCACCGTCGACGAGGTGGCTGCGCGCGTAGCCGATGCCGTCTCTGAGCCGTTCCAGCGCTGACCGGCTGTGTCAAGCCGGTCCGTGTTGAATCATGATCGAGATCAAGACACCGGCTGAGGTCGCGAAGATGCGGCGGGCCGGAATCGTGGTGGCCGAGATCCACGCGGTGCTGCGCGAGCAGATCCAGCCGGGCGTCACGCCGCGAGACCTCGACGAGATCGCCCGCCGCGAGTTGCGCGAGCGCGGCGCGACGTCGAACTTCCTGGGTTACGGGGGGTTCCCAGCCACGGTGTGCGTGTCGGTGAACGACGTCGTCGTGCATGGCATCCCTGACGACGTCGCGTTCCGCGACGGTGACATCGTCTCGCTCGACTTCGGCGCCGTCGTCGACGGTTGGCACGGTGACGCCGCGGTGACAGTGCCGGTGGGCACGGTGACCGATGACGTCGCGGAGCTGCTGAGCGTGTGCGAAGACGCGTTGTGGGCGGGGATCGCGGCGATGCGCAGCGGCCGGCGCGTCCGCGACATCGGGGCCGCTGTGGAGAAGACCGTGCGCTCCAGGGGCGACTACGGGCTGGTCGAAGAATACGGCGGACACGGCATCGGGACCGCCATGCACCAGGACCCGCATGTGTTGAACTACCGCACGCGGGCGCGTGGGCCCAAGCTGGTGCCGGGCCTGTGCCTGGCCATCGAGCCGATGATCACCTTGGGCTCGCCGGCCACTCACACCCTCGCCGACCAGTGGACGGTCAAGACCGACGACGGTTCGTGGGCGGCGCATTTCGAGCACAGTGTCGCGGTCACCCCCGAGGGCCCGCTCGTGCTGACGGCACTCGACGCCGGCGTCGAGCGGCTGAGCGCGCTGGGTGTGTCGACACCCGGTGCGTCCCTGTCCGATCTCTGGTGAGCGGATCGGGGACGATTGGGGGGTTACCCTGATGGCCCTGGTGACCTCGTCGGCGGATACTTGGCGATATGGCTGACCGGCACGAGATGCGAGCTGCCGATTCCGACCGTGAGCGCGTCACCGAGATTCTCCGCGACGCGCACGGTGAGGGGCGGTTGCGCCAGGACGAGCTGCTCGCGCGGATCGAGCTCGCCTACAACGCTCGCACGTACAGCGAGCTTGATCAGCTCATCGCCGATCTTCCCGTTCAGCCTCGTCAGGCCACGGCGCCGGCCCGTCCGGTATCGGTCACGCCACCGGCCAACCGCGGCGGCACGATGCGCCGGCTGGTGCGCGGCACGCTCAACGCGGCGTGGTGGTTCTACGGCGTAGCCGTGGCGATCAACTTGACGGTCTGGTTGCTGGTCAGCATGGGCGACGGCTTCCCCGAATACTTCTGGCCCGCCTGGGTGGCAGGCCCCTGGGGCGTGGTGCTCGCCACCGCGGAGTTGACCTACCGTAGGCGTACGAGCCGTACGCAGCGCTGATTGGCATCAACCGCGCCCTCTAGCGTAGAATCTGTCGTCGGCCCACTGTGGTCTGTCTCGTCGTGCCCTGCGGCTGGTCCTCGACCATGCGGTCAGGACGGGGGGCGCGTGACAGTTCGTCGTCTGTACCGAATGCTGACGTCGAGGGCAGTGTGCTGATGCGCCAGGCGACGAAGACCGAAGAAGTGCGGAGGATATGCCGAAGAAGGACGGGGTCATCGAGATCGAGGGCACCGTGACTGAGGCTCTCCCGAACGCGATGTTCCGGGTCGAGCTCTCGAACGGTCACAAGGTGCTCGCCCATATTTCAGGCAAGATGCGACAGCACTACATCCGGATCCTGCCCGAGGACCGTGTGGTGGTGGAGCTCAGCCCGTACGACTTGACCCGTGGTCGCATCGTCTACCGCTACAAGTAACCACCGACGAAATCGGACATGGCCGTGTCGTGAGCGTCTGCCACGTTCCCGGCACACGTCCACGAAAGAGTCCCCGATGAAGGTCAAGCCGAGCGTCAAGCCCATCTGCGACAAGTGCAAAGTGATCCGCCGGCACGGCCGGGTCATGGTCATCTGCGACAACCTGCGGCACAAGCAGCGTCAAGGCTGACCGGCACCTGCTCGCCCGACCACAACTGAACATCTCTGCAACGCACCAGCAACCCCGCGACATCGGTACTGCCGAGCGTGGGGGCCACCCCCGGGACGGAGGCCGGGGCTCGACGGCGCAACGGCCGGCCGAGACGCGGTGCGTCCGACACCTCCGTCGTCACAGTGAGGACATCAGATGGCACGCCTCGTCGGCGTCGACCTCCCGCGCGACAAGCGCCTGGAGGTCGCCCTGACCTACATCTTCGGCATCGGGCGAACCCGAGCGCTGGAGACACTGAAGAACACCGGCGTCAGTCCTGACACACGCGTCAAGGACATCAGCGACGACGACCTGGTCAAGCTTCGTGACTGGATCGAGGCCAACTACCGCATCGAGGGTGACCTGCGCCGTGAGGTGCAAGGTGACATCCGCCGCAAGATCGAGATCGGTAGTTACCAAGGCATCCGGCACCGCCGCGGTCTACCTGTCCGCGGTCAGCGCACGCACACGAACGCACGCACCCGCAAGGGCCGCAAGAAGACCGTCGCCGGCAAGAAGAAGGCCGGCAAGTGACCCTTCGGCGTCGGGCGTCTCTCGACGCCGGCCAGGGTTCGGTCGGGCATCTGCGAGGAACGAGCAGCGGGCGGGGGCGGCGTCCGGAGACGCCCGGAACCCCCCAGCGCTGACACAGACTTATTCGGACAGGAGAACCACACATGCCACCAGCGAAAGGCCGTCCGGCCGCCAAGGTGCGCCGCAGGGAGAAGAAGAACGTCGCCCACGGCGTCGCGCACATCAAGAGCACGTTCAACAACACCATCGTCTCGATCACGGACCCGCAGGGGAACGTGATCGCGTGGGCGAGCGCCGGCCAGGTCGGTTTCAAGGGCTCGCGCAAGTCCACGCCGTTCGCCGCGCAGATGGCCGCCGAGGCGGCCGCACGTCGTGCTCAGGAGCACGGCATGCGCAAGGTCGACGTGTTCGTCAAAGGCCCGGGCTCGGGCCGCGAGACCGCGATCCGCTCGCTTCAGGCCGTCGGCCTCGAGGTCGGCACGATCTCGGATGTGACCCCGCAGGCACACAACGGGTGCCGTCCGCCGAAGCGCCGTCGCGTCTGACGTCCACGAGACCTGAGGAGACCTGAACCACCATGGCCCGTTACACCGGCCCACTCACCAAGAAGTCCCGGCGCCTCGGCGTCGACCTGATCGGCGAGGACAAGGCCTACGAGCGCCGTCCGTACCCGCCCGGCCAGCACGGCCGCGGCCGGCAGAAGGAGAGCGAGTACCGCCTTCAGCTGCACGAGAAGCAGAAGGCGCGCTACACCTACGGCGTTCTCGAGAAGCAGTTCCGCCGCTATTACGAAGAAGCCCACCGCAGGCCGGGCCGCACCGGTGACGTCCTGCTCCAGCTGCTGGAGTCCAGGCTCGACAACGTCGTCTACCGGGCAGGGCTGGCTCGTACCCGCCGGCACGCCCGTCAGCTGGTCGTGCACGGTCACTTCCTGGTCAACGGCGTCAAGGTCAACGTGCCGTCGTACCAGGTGGCGACGCATGACGTCATCGACGTCAAGGACAAGTCCAAGGAGACGACGCCGTTCATCATCGCGCGCGAGACCCACGGCGACCGCCCGGTTCCGGCGTGGCTCGAAGTGATCCCGAACGCGATGCGCGTGCTCGTCCACCAGCTCCCCACCCGGCAGCAGATCGACACGCCGGTCCAAGAGCAGCTCATCGTCGAGTACTACTCGAAGTAACTCCCGGGCCGTGACCGGCAAGCACACCGGTCACGGCCGAATCCCTGATCGCGACAGTCATATAGCGGGCGTCGCGGAGAGGAAGTCCACGTGCTCATCACTCAGCGTCCCAACCTCAGCGAAGAGTCGATCAGCGACTACCGCGCCCGGTTCACCATCGAGCCGCTCGAGCCGGGCTTCGGCTACACGCTCGGCAACTCGCTGCGCCGAACCCTGCTCTCGTCGATTCCGGGGGCGGCCATCACGTCGATCCGGATCGACGGGGTCCTGCACGAGTTCACCACGATCCCCGGGGTGAAGGAGGACGTCACCGACGTCATCCTCAACCTGAAGGGTCTGGTCGTGTCCTCCGAACACGACGAGCCAGTGGTGATGTACCTGCGCAAACAGGGCCCGGGTGCGGTCACCGCGGCGGACATCGCGCCGCCGGCCGGGGTCGAGGTGCACAACCCCGACCTGCACATCGCCACGCTCAACGGCAAGGGCAAGCTCGAGATGGAGCTGACGGTCGAGCGTGGTCGAGGCTACGTCTCGGCGGTGCAGAACAAGCAGACCGATGCCGAGATCGGGCGGATTCCGGTCGACTCGATCTACTCGCCGGTGCTCAAGGTGACGTACAAGGTCGAGGCCACTCGCGTCGAGGGCCGTACCGACTTCGACAAGCTCATCGTCGATGTCGAGACCAAGCCGTCGATCCGGCCGCGTGATGCTCTCGCTTCGGCGGGTAGCACGCTGGTCGAGCTGTTCGGCCTGGCCCGTGAGCTCAACGTCGAGGCTGAGGGCATCGAGATCGGCCCGTCGCCCGTCGACGCGCAGCTCGCGGCGGACCTCGCGCTGCCGATCGAGGACCTGCAGCTCACCGTCCGGTCATACAACTGCCTCAAGCGTGAGGGCATCCACACCGTGGGCGAGCTCATCTCGCGCAGCGAGGCGGACCTGCTCGACATCCGTAACTTCGGGCAGAAGTCGATAGACGAGGTCAAGGCGAAGCTGGTGACGATGGGCCTCGGCCTGAAGGACAGTGCGCCCGGTTTCGACCCGGCCGCGGCCGTCGACAGCTACGGCGATGACGACCAGTCGTTCACCGAGGACGAGCAGTACTGAGCGCGACATCAGTACAGCGGATTGAACTGACACCCACCCATACAGGAGAACGATCACCATGCCCACCCCGACGAAGGGTGCTCGCCTCGGCGGCTCGCCGTCGCATCAGCGCGCGATGCTGGCCAATCTGGCGACCGCGCTGTTCGAGCACGGTCGAATCACCACGACCGAGGCCAAAGCTCGCCGCCTCAGGCCGGTGGCCGAACGGCTGATCACCAAGGCCAAGAAGGGCGACCTGCATGCCCGGCGCCAGGTGCTCAGCACGATCCGTGACAAGGACATCGTCCACGCGCTGTTCGCCGAGATCGGTCCTCGCTATGAGAACCGCAACGGTGGCTACACCCGGATCGTGAAGATCGGGCCGCGCAAGGGCGACAACGCACCGATGGCGATCATCGAGCTGGTCGAACCGCTGGCCGAGCAGGTCGTGACCGAAGCGACCAGCGCGACCCGTCGTGCGGCTGGGCAGAGCGCTGCTGCGGCCTCGACGGCTGCTGGCGCGGCGGAGGCCACGGAGTCCAAGCCGGAGCCCACCGAGGCCGAAGCTGCGGTCGACGAAGCTGAAGGTGCTGCCGACGAGCCGGCCGACGCCAGTGCCGCCGAGAGCGAAAGCGCTGAGGCCGCGGAGGCCGAAGCCGGCGACGCCGACGCCGAGGACGACTCGTCCGGCAAAGCCTGACCTGGCCTACCCGCATGCAGCCCGCCGTTTCCCAGCCTGGGACCGGCGGGCTGTTGCGTCTGCGCCTCGACGTCGCCTACGACGGCACCGACTTCTCCGGCTGGGCCGCGCAGCCGGGCCGCAGGACGGTTCAGGGCGAGCTCCAAGCCGCTCTGGAACGGGTGCTGCGCATCGAAGCGCCGCGGCTCACGGTGGCCGGGCGGACCGATGCCGGTGTACATGCTCGTGCTCAGGTCTGCCACGTGGACGTGCCGGAGTCGGTGTGGCTCGCGGTGCCGGGCCGGTCGGCGTGGCCCCCGGAGCAGGCGCTGGTGCGCCGCCTCGCCGGTGTGTTGGCGCCGGACGTCGTGGTCTGGCGGGTCACGGTGGCACCACCGGACTTCGACGCACGCTTCGCCGCGACCTGGCGGCGGTACTGCTACCGCGTGGCCGACACGGTGCATCGTCCGGATCCGTCGATGCGCGCGTACGTGCTCTGGCATCACCGTCCACTCGAGCTCGAAGCGATGAACGCCGCGGCCGCGGGTCTGCTGGGCGAGCACGATTTCGCCGCCTTCTGCCGCCCCCGTGAGGGAGCGAGCACCGTGCGGCGGCTTCGGACGCTGCGGTGGGAGCGGGGCGCTGACGGGATCGCCGCCGCGACGGTGGAGGCCGATGCCTTCTGCCACAACCAGGTGCGCGCGATGGTCGGGGCGCTGCTGGCGGTCGGTGACGGCCGGCGCCCGGTGGATTGGCCGGCGAAGGTCCTGGCTGCCCGGCAGCGTGACTCCGCTGTCGTCGTGGCCCCGGCGCATGGGCTCACGCTGGAGGGTGTCGGCTATCCGCCGGACGACGAGTTGGCCCAGCGGGTACGCATGGCGCGCAACCGCCGGGGGCTCCCCTCGGGGCCCAGTGGGGGAGATCCCTGATGGCAATCCCGCCACGACGACGTAGCCTGGATGTGTGTTCACCGACGCGATCGAAATCGCCGTAGCCGTAGTCGGCCTCGGCCTGGTGGCCTTGTCCGTACGCCAGGGCCGGGCGAAGGGCTGGGCCGCGTCACTGCAGATGGCCGCCGGCGGGTTCCTGCTCATGGGCGCCTCGGCCATCGGCATCGTGGGGTTCGTCGTCGGGCTGGTCTTCTCGCCGCTGGCCTGGATCGGTGTGGGCATGCTGGCCCTGGCCGGGATCCTCTTCGCCACCGGGCAGAAGCTCGAGGCGCCGTCCGGCGCGAAAGCCAAGCGCACTGACGAAGTCGGCGCTGCGAGCGGATCTGCCGGCGAGGTGTCGGCCGGTAAGGGCAAGAGCAAGGCGTCGTCCGGCGACAGCGAGTTCGACGACATCGAGGCCATCCTGCGCAAGCACGGCATCGAGTAGGACGCGCGTCGAAACTCCGTCGCGCCGAGCGTCGTGCTCGGCGAAACTGTGCGGGTGGGCCATATCGATTTGAACGGCGTCGGCTTCACCCTGCCCGACGGCAGAGTGCTGCTCGACGACATCTCGTTTCGCGTTGGTGACGGCGCCAAAGTGGCGTTGATCGGCGCGAACGGTTCGGGCAAGACGACGCTGTTGAAGATCATCGCCGGTGAACTGGGCTCGCACGCCGGTGCGGTGACGCGTGATGGCGGGCTCGGCGTGATGCGACAGTTCGTGGCTCGTGAGGCCGCCGACGTGCGCGACCTGCTGCTGTCGGTGGCTCCGCCGCGTGTACGTGCGGCCGCGCAGGCCGTCGACGACGCCGAACTGGTGATGATGGACCGCGATGACGAACCGGCTCAGCTGGCCTACGCCGCGGCACTGGTGGAGTGGGCGGACGCCGGTGGCTACGACGCCGAGGTGTTGTGGGACGTGTGCACCACCGCCGCCCTGGGCGTGCCGTTCGAGCGGTGTCGGTGGCGCGACGTCGCCACACTGTCCGGCGGCGAGCAGAAGCGTCTCGTGCTCGAAGCGCTGCTGCGCGGCCCGGACGAGGTGCTGCTGCTCGACGAGCCGGACAACTTCCTCGACGTGCCCGCCAAGCGCTGGCTCGAGGAGAGGCTGCGCGAATCGCCGAAGACGGTGCTCTACGTCAGCCACGACCGTGAGCTTCTCGCCCGCACCGCCACGCGAATCGTCACCGTCGAGCTGGGCAGCGCCGGGAACACGGCGTGGGTCCATCCGGGCGGGTTCGCCGGCTACCACGAGGCCCGCCGCGAGCGGTTCGCCCGGTTCGAGGAGATGCGGCGCCGCTGGGACGAGGAGCACGCCAAACTCAAGGACCTCGTCCAGATGTACAAGCAGAAGGCGGCCTACAACTCCGACATGGCCGGGCGCTACCAGGCGGCCCAGACTCGGCTACGCAAGTTCGAGGACGCCGGGCCGCCGCAGGCCATCCCACGCGAGCAGGACGTGCGGATGCGCCTGCGCGGTGGGCGCACCGGCAAGCGCGCCGTCGTCTGCGAGAACCTGGAACTGACGGGTCTGATGCGCCCGTTCGACCTGGAGGTCTGGTATGGCGAGCGCATCGCGGTGCTCGGCTCCAACGGTTCGGGCAAGTCGCACTTCCTGCGGCTGTTGGCCGCCGGTGGCAGCGACCCAGAACCCGAACACCGCCCGGTCGGCGACGTGACGATCGAACCCGTGGCGCACACCGGCACGGCGCGGCTGGGCGCCCGCGTGCGTCCGGGCTGGTTCGCCCAGACACACGATCACCCCGAGCTGATGGGCCGGACACTGCTGTCGATCCTGCACCGCGGCGACGGTCAGCGGGCAGGGCTGCCCAGAGAGGAAGCCAGCCGGGTACTCGACCGGTACGAACTCGCCCGGGCCGGCGACCAGACGTTCGAGTCGTTGTCCGGCGGGCAGCAGGCCCGGTTGCAGATTCTGCTGCTCGAACTGTCCGGTGCCACGTTGCTGCTGCTCGACGAGCCCACCGACAACCTCGACCTGGTCTCCGCCGAGGCCCTCCAGGACGGTCTCGCAGCGTTCGAGGGCACCGTCCTCGCCGTGACCCACGACCGGTGGTTCGCGCGCGACTTCGACCGCTACGTCGTCTTCGGCGCCGACGGATCGGTGTACGAGTCACCGGAACCGGTGTGGGACGAAGGCCGCGTGACCCGAACGCGCTGAACCAGGCCCGCACGTGCTCGGGGCCGCCGGAGAACGCCTGGAGAACGCATTCCGGGGTCTTGCCCTCTGCCGCTCGAAGGAGCATGATGCCGGGCATCATCCGGCGAGCGACCGGCGGATGACTCGCGCAGAGCGACCGATGTCACACCGATGTGGGAGCGGGCCATGGCGAACGAGTCTCCTGGTACAGGGCGCGAAGTATTCGGCAGTAGGTTCACCTTCGTCGCGGCCGGCATCGGTATGGCCGTGGGGACCGGAAATCTGTGGCGGTTTCCCCGGGTCGTCGGCGAATGGGGCGGCGGCGCATTTCTCATCGCCATCGTGATCGCGAACCTCGTGTGGGCGATTCCGCTGCTCATGGCGGAATCATTCATGGGCTCGAAAACCAGGCTCGGAACCATCGGTGCCTTCCGCGACATCATGGGTCGCCGGTTCGCCTGGATGGGCGGCTTCATGGGATTCGTGGCTGTCGGGATCCTGTTCTATTACTCCGTCGTCTGCGGTTGGGCGATCCGGTATTTCATCTACGCCATCACCGGGCGATTCGACGGAACCACCGACACCGAAGGGCTGTGGAACGGCCTCACCTCGACGCCGTGGCAGACGATCCTGTTTCATGCGATCGCGATCAGCCTGGTCGGCGTGATCGTCTACCGGGGCCTCAAGGGCGGCTTCGAGGTGATCCTCAAGTACACGATCCCGGTGCTGTTCGCCATCCTGGCCATCCTCGCGGTCCGCGCCATGATGCTGTCCGGCGCGTCGGAGGGGTTGCGCTATCTGTTCGTGCCCGAGTGGGGGTTGCTCACCGACGCTCAGGTGTGGCTGGAGGCGTTCACCCAGATGGCGTTCTCGACCGGAGCCGGTTGGGGCCTTTATCTGACGCTGTCGGTGTATCTGCGTAAGCGCGAGGATTTCGCCCTCAACGCTGCAACGGTGTGTTCGGCGAACCTGCTGGCCTCGCTGCTGGCCGGCATCGCCGTCATGGCGACGATCTTCGCGCTGCGTACGCCGGAGTTCGCCACCGCTGCCGCCCAAGCGGGCAACGAGGGCCTGGCGTTCGTGTACTTCGCCGAGCTCTTCGGCGAGATGCCCGGCGGCACGTGGTTCTTCGCACCGCTGTTCTTCCTCGCCCTCACCCTGGCCGGGCTGTCGAGCCTGCTCGCCATGGCCGAGTTGGCTACCCGGAACGTCCAGGACATGGGGATGCCGCGGCGGCGGGCCGTACCGTGGGTCGTCGGCGTCGCGTTCCTGGCCGGCATCCCGTCCGCGGTCAGCTTGGACTTCTTCGCCAACCAGGACTTCGTCTGGGGCGTCGGGCTGCTCATCAGTGGCCTCCTGGCCGCCGTGGCGATGATGAAGTACGGCGTCGAGCGTGCCCGGGCCGAGCTGGACGCCGACAGCGACTTCGGCGTCGGCGCCTGGTGGCCGGGGCTGATCCGGCTGTTCCCGGTGATCTTCGTCGCCCTGTTCGGCTGGTGGATCTACCGCGCGATCGACGAGTTCGCCCCGGACACGTGGTGGGACCCGTTCGAGCCGTACAGCTTGATGACGATGCTGGTGCAGTGGGGCGCGGTGTTCGTCGCGATGTACGCGCTCAACGGCGTGTTCGCGCGCAGGATCGTCGCCGGCCCCCTGACGCCCGCGGTGTCGGCGCCGGCGCCGGAAGCACCGCCTGGGCGTCGCGACCCGGAGAGGAAGTGAGGCAGCACCATGGACGTCGTCTTCTGGACCCTGGTCTTTCTCGGCGGAGACATACTCATCCTGGTCCTGCTGCTGTTCTGGGCCGTCAAGAAGGACCGCGAGAAAGCCACCCCCGCCCGGTGAAATGATCATGTTCACTTGCCGAATCCCTGCCCCACCACCCATGCACGGGTGGTGATGCAGCAGAACGCCTCGTGGTGCAAGCCACGAGCGTCGGCGCCGCGCATCCCGCGATGAGAGAATCGTCGGCCATGACCGATGTGCGCACAGCCGTGGCCGACTCGCCGTCCACCGCAGCCGACTTCGTCGTCGACACT
Organism: Haloactinopolyspora sp.; assembly: GCF_027324685.1. Taxonomy (NCBI): domain Bacteria; kingdom Bacillati; phylum Actinomycetota; class Actinomycetes; order Jiangellales; family Jiangellaceae; genus Haloactinopolyspora; species Haloactinopolyspora sp. The sequence goes on along the minus strand of NZ_DAHVSH010000102.1, from coordinate 7,374 downwards.
CCCGCCGGTGAGCTGCGGGCCAGCGCCCTCGACGGGTGGTCGTCGGACGACGCCGCCGCGGCGATGACGAGGTCGTTCGAGGACTACCTCGTGCCGATGACGGTCGACGGCGCCGGATTCGCCCAGCGCTTCGGCGCGGAGGACATCGACCGGTTCCTCAGCCGGATCTACCTCGACGGTGACCGCGTGGCCGGCATCGCGCTGGTGTGCCGGCGCGGGTGGACCGCTCGGCTCGGCGGGTTCGGGGTGGCGCCGGATCACCGGGGACGCGGCGTGGCGCGCAGCCTGATGCACGACGTGGCGCGCCGGGTCGCAGCTGCCGGTTCCGAGCGCCTCGTGCTCGAGGTCATCTCGACGAACACCGCGGCGGTGCGCCTCTACGAGTCGCTGGGGTTCGAGCCCGTGCGCCAGCTGGTGGGCTACCGGTGGGACGGTCCTGTTGACACCGCTGCCGCGCCCGGCGTGGCGGAGGTCGATCCGGTGCGGGTGGCACGGGCGCTGGCGCAGTCCGGCCCGGTCGACCCACCGTGGCAACTCGCCCCCGAGACGGTGGCGGCCGCCGCGCCGCCACGCCGCGCCTTCAGCCTGGACGATCGCGCGTTCGCCCTGGTCAAGACCACTGCCGAGGCCGTGACGCTGACCGCTTTGGTGGTTCATCCAGACGTTCGGCGCCGCGGTTACGGCACCCGGCTGATCGCCGGGCTGCAGGCCCGGTTCGCCGGCCGGCCGTGGTCGATTCCACCGCTCGTGCCTGCCGACACCGCGGCGCCGTTCTTCCAATCCACCGGCTGGGCGAAACACGAGCTGGAGCAGACGGAGATGAGCTGCGACCTGACGCACTGAGCCCCGTCCGGCTGTCGGGTTCGTGCCATTGGCCATGACTCGCCGCTGTCACGTCTTGAGCCGTGATCACGACTTTCTCTACGTTCGAGCCCAATCCAGCCGGAACCGTGGCGAACGCCGCGGTTCGCGCCCGCGGTGGCCAGGAGGTCGCGAATGCAGCTCGGACGGAAACACTCCTACCGGTTCATGGCGGCCGCCATGCTCGGCGGGACGGCGCTGGTCGCCGCCCTGTTGTCGCCGACGGCGTCGGCCGCAGACGTGGAGAGCCCAGTACCGGCGCCGTCGGACAAGATCGAGCCGGAACTGCTCGACGAGCTCACGGCCGAGGCGACCACGGACTTCTGGATCCGGCTGAGCGCTCGGGCGGACACGTCCGCAGCACGGGACATCGACGACTGGGCCGCTCGAGGCCAGGCCGTGGTCGACGAACTCACCCGGACCGCGCAGGAATCGCAGCAGGCGGTGATCGAGGTGCTCGAGGCCCAAGGTGTCGAGTACCAGTCGTTCTGGGTCAACAACTCGATCCTCGTCGACTCCGGCACGATCGGGCTGGCCGAACAGGTCGCCGACCTGACCGCCGTCGCCGAGATCCGGGCTCCGCAGAGCTACGAGAAACCCGACCCGGTCGAGGCCGACCGAGACACCACCGCGGCCGCCAGCGACGGCGTGGAGTGGGGCATCGCCAACATCAACGCCGACGACGTCTGGGAGCTGGTGAAGACCCGCGGCGAGGGGATCGTCGTGGCGAACATCGACAGCGGCGTCCAGTTCGATCACCCGGCGCTGGTGGAGTCGTACCGCGGCAACAACGGCGACGGAACATTCACGCACGACTACAACTGGTTCGACGCGACCGGCACCAGTGAGCAGCCGTTCGAGGCCGCGACGAACTCGCACGGCACGCACACGATGGGCACCATGGCCGGCGACGGCGGCGAGGGCAACCGCATCGGCGTGGCGCCAGGCGTCACGTGGATCGCCGCCAACGGCTGCGCGGTGTGTTCCGAAGCGCACCTGGCCGCGTCGGCGCAGTGGATGCTCGCCCCGACGGACCTGGCCGGGCTGAATCCGGACCCGGCGCGCCGTCCGCACATCATCAACAACTCCTGGGGGTCGAGGGTCCCGTCCAATGACCCGCTCATCGAAGGCATCCTGATCGCCTGGGCCGATGCCGGCATCTTCGGCGTCTGGGCCAACGGCAACAGCGGACCGGCGTGCGAGACGAGCGGGTCGCCGGGCAGCCGCACGATCAACTACTCCGTCGGCAACCACGACAGCTCCAACACCATCAACAGCCGATCAAGCCGAGGCCCCGGCCAGGACGGCACGATCAAGCCGGACATCTCCGCCCCCGGCACCGATGTGCGCTCGACGGTGCAAGGCGGCTACGACGTGCTCTCGGGGACGTCCATGGCCGCGCCGCACGTCAGCGGGGCCGTGGCGCTGCTGTGGTCGGCCGACCCGACCCTGGTCGGCGACATCGACGCGACCCGCGACCTGCTCGACACCAGCGCCATCGACACGCCCGACGACCAATGTGGCGGCACGCCGGAGAACAACAACGTCTACGGCGAAGGCCGCCTGGACGCGCTGGCGCTGGTGGAAGGCCGTACCGGGCCGGCCACCGGGGTTCTGGCCGGCACGGTGACCGACGCGGCCACGGGCGAGCCGGTCGCACACGCCACGGTGACCGCCACCGGCGTGATCGAGCGGTCGGTCGTCACCGACGCCGACGGCGCGTACTCGCTGATCCTCACCGCCGGGGACTACGACGTCACGGTCACCGCGTTCGGCTACGAAGACGCGGCGTCGGCGGCCGCGGTCGGGGAGGGTTCGACCGCGGCCCTCGACGTCGCGCTGAGCCCGTTCGACTCCGTCGTCGTCAGTGGCACCGTCCGGGACGGCTCCGGCCAGGGCTGGCCGATGTATGCGCGGGTGAGTGTCGAAGGCGCACCCACGCCGGTTTACACCGACCCCTTCACCGGCCACTACGAGCTGAAGCTGCCGGCGAACACCGCCCACACCGTGCGCGTCATCGCGCAGTACCCGGGCTACGAGGACGTCGAACAGGTCGTCGAAACCGCCGGCGAATCGATGACCCACGACGTCGAGGTGCCGGTGGACGCCGAGTCGTGTAACGCTGCCGGATACGACTGGGGCGTCAGCGGCATTCGCTCACACTTCGACGACACCACCGCGCCGGAGGGCTGGAGCGTCATCGACAACAACGACAGCGGAGCGGTGTGGCGTTTCGACGACCCGGCCGGACGCGGCAACCAGACGGGTGGCTCGGGCGGATTCGCGGCATTCAATGCCGACGCCCTGCCCAACTTCGTCGAGTACGACACCACGCTGGTGACGCCGGTGGCCGACCTGACCGGCGTGTCCGACCCGGTGCTGACGTTCCTGACCGATTACCGCGCCACGACGAATGCGACCGGCGAGATCGACGTGAGCCTCGACGGCGGTGAAACCTGGACCAATGTCTGGCGCAGGACCAACGGTGGCCTGCGCGGGCTGCGCGTCACCATCGATCTGCCACAAGCGGCCGACCAGGCGCAGGTCCAGGCGCGATTCCACTACTCGACGATCAACGTCGGGTTCTGGCAGATCGACGACCTGGTGCTCGGCGTCGAGCACTGCGACCCGCAGGACGGCGGACTCGTCGCCGGGCACGTCGTCGACGGCAACACCGACGCCTACCTGAACGGCGCCACGATCGCCGGTGGCGCGGCCGAGGTGAAGACGGCAGCCACGCCGAGCGATCCCGGCCTGGATGACGGCTTCTACTGGACCGTCACCGACGGGGCCGGGCCCACGGAGTTCACCGCGACTCGCGCCGCCTACGAGCCGGCCACGCAGCTGGTGGAGGTCGCCACCGGGAGCACGGTTCGAGCGGACTTCACCTTGCAGGCCGGTCATCTGGTGATCGAGCCGAGCACGGTGAGCACCACGCAGGAGCTCGGAACGCAGGAGAACCACCAGGTCACCCTGACCAACGACGGCGCCGCGCCGGTGGACGTCACCTTGCGCGAGACCGGCGGGACGTCGTCGGTGCTGGCTGCTCAGGCAGGCGCGCCGGTGCATCGGATCGAGACGGCGGTCTCACCCGGCTGGAGCGGTTCGACCGACGCGACGACCGAGGCGACCGAGGAGAACTCGACGCCGTACGCCGCGCCATGGAGTTACGTGCCGAACTACCCGATACCGATCAAGGACAACGGCGTCGTCCGCGGCGACGACGGGACGGTGTACTCCATCGCCGGCGTCACCTCCGGCGGGCGTACCGAGAACGGCGTGTTCGCCTACGACCCCGAGGGCACGAACTGGCAGCCGCGAGCGGCGCTGGCCCACGAACGCGCTCAGCCGGCGGCGGCCTGGATCGACGGCCGGATCTACGTGGTCGGCGGGTGGGCCGTCAACGGCCTGCCGGTCCCGGAGTTGGAGATCTACAGCGCGGAAGCCGACCGGTGGAGTACCGGCGCCTCGGTGCCCGAAGCCTACGCCGCAGCTGGGGTGGGCGTGGTCGACGGCGTCATGTACGTGGTCGGCGGGTGTGACCGCAACATCTGCGGAACCGACGCGGTGTACGCCTACCGGCCCGGTGCGGACGCATGGGAAGCGGTGGCCGCCTATCCGGAGAACGTCTCCTACGCCTCGTGTGGCGGTATCGGCGCCAAGTTGTACTGCGCAGGTGGCGTGACCCAGACGGTTGACGGCGAGGTGCAGGTGCTCACCAGCACCTATGTCTACGATCCGGCCAACGACGCATGGGCGCCGCTGGCGTCGATGCCCTTCGGGTTGTGGGGTTCGGGCTACGCGGCGGCGAACGGGGTGCTGCTGGTCTCCGGCGGCGCCACGGAGACCATGGTCACCAACGAGGGCTTCGCCTACGACCCTGCGGCCGACCGGTGGACCCCCATCCCGAACGCCAACGAAACCGTCGTGCGCGGCGGGAGCGCGTGCGGCTTCTACAAGGTCGGCGGCGACTCCGGCCGGGGCGGCTCGCCCCGCGCGGAGGTCCTCCCCGGCTACGGCTCGTGCGGCGCGTCGAACGATCTGGCGTGGCTGTCCGCCGACGTCGAGGAGTTCCGTCTGGCCGCGGGTGAGAGCATCGACGTGACTCTCACCCTGGACGCCGCCGCCGAGGGCGTCGACCAGCCAGGTGAGTACAACGGCCGGATCACCGTCGAGAACGGATCGCCGTACGGCGCGGCGATCGACGTCGCCATGACGGTGGAGCCGCCGCGCGGCTGGGGCGAGCTGACCGGGACGATCGTAGGGGAGCGCTGTGACGGGTCGGCGGAGCCGGTCGCCGGGGCGGTCGTGGCGGTCGACGGACGCGAAGCCAGCTTCACCCTGCGTACCGACCGCAACGGCGTGTACTCGATATGGCTGGATCGCCGGAACAACCCGGTCGAGCTGGTCGTGGCCGCCGACGGCTGGCGCCCGGAGTTCCGCCGCTCGCGCGTCCAGCCTGGGCGCTCGACGGTCGAGGACTTCGGCTTGTCCACGCTGTTCGGCTGTCGATCGTGACCAGGTATGCTGAGGGGCAGACACCGGCCCGATGTGCCTGCCCCAACCAGCGTTTTGACCCGTTGCTGTTTGGGCGGGTATCCTGTCGAGTCGTTGTGCGTACTGGCGTCTCATCGAGATGATCTTCTCGGTACCCGGTATGCGCCGACCAGTTCCATCCTCCATCGACGAAGCGAAGGCAGCGACTCGTGCGCACGTATAGCCCCAAGCCCGGCGACGTCCAGCGTCAGTGGCACGTCATCGACGCCACCGACGTGGTCCTCGGCCGGCTCGCCAGCCAGACCGCCACCCTGCTGCGCGGCAAGCACAAGCCGGTCTATGCGCCGCACGTCGACACCGGTGACTTCGTCATCGTCGTGAACGCCGACAAGGTCGCGCTCACGGGGATGAAGCGTGAACAGAAGATCGACTACCGCCACTCCGGGCGGCCGGGTGGGCTGCGCGCCACCACATACGACGACCTCCTCGAGAGGAACCCGCGCCGGGTCATCGAGAAGGCGGTCAAGGGCATGCTCCCGCACAACAGCCTCGGGCGGCAGATGTTGTCGAAGCTGAAGGTGTACGCAGGCCCCGAGCATCCGCACCAGGCTCAGCAGCCGGTGCCCTACCAGATCGGCCAGGTCGCGCAGTGACCCAGGCGGCCAGTGAGCCAACCGTGAGTGAGGACATGACCGAGACCCCTGTCGAGACCGACGAGATCACCGTCGAGAGCTACACCTCCGAGTCCGCCCCGTCGCGCTTCTCGGCCATCGAGCCGGCTTCCGCGACGGGCCGTCGCAAGCGGGCCATCGCCCGCGTGCGGATCGTTCCGGGCTCCGGCCAGTGGAGCATCAACGGGCGGGCGCTGGACGTGTACTTCCCGAACAAGGTGCACCAGCAGCTGGTCAGCTCGCCGTTCGTCGAGCTCGAGCTCACCGACCGCTACGACGTCATCGCTCTGGTCGCCGGTGGCGGCCCCAGCGGTCAGGCCGGTGCCATGCGCCTGGGGATCGCTCGTGCGCTCAACGCCGCCGATCCCGAGAACAACCGTCCGGCGCTGAAGAAGGCCGGCTTCCTCACCCGCGACGCTCGCATCATCGAGCGGAAGAAGGCGGGTCTGAAGAAAGCGCGTAAGGCTCCTCAGTACAGCAAGCGCTGATCACGCGCTCAGCAGCGCGGGTCACACGAGTCCGGCCCCGGGGGTACTCTGCTCCGGGGCCGTTCGTGTCCCGACCTATTGGCCTGTTTCAAGGAGCACATGTGGCCCGTCTCTTCGGCACTGACGGCGTTCGGGGGTTGGCGAACTCCGATCTGACCGCCGAACTGGCGCTCGACCTGTCCGTGGCTGCCGCTCACGTGCTGGGCGAGATCGGCGGATTCGCGCACCGGCGACCCGTAGCGGTGGTCGGGCGAGATCCCCGCGCTTCGGGTGAGTTTCTGGAGTCCGCGGTGGTCGCGGGGTTGGCCAGTGCCGGTGCGGACGTGTACCGGGTCGGCATCCTCCCGACGCCGGCGGTGGCGTATCTCACCGGCGTGCTCGACGCGGACCTCGGTGTGGTCCTGTCGGCCAGCCACAACCCGATGCCCGACAACGGCATCAAGTTCTTCGCCAAAGGCGGGCAGAAGCTCGACGATTCCATCGAGGACGCCATCGAGGCGCGGATGCGCGAGCCGTGGAACCGCCCGACCGGCGCGGACGTGGGCCGGGTCACCGACCACCCCGAAGGTCTCGAGACGTACGTTTCGCACATCGTCGGCACTGCCCCGGCCCGGTTGGACGGGCTGAAGGTGGTCGTCGACTGCGCGCACGGCGCGGCGTACCGGGCCGCGCCCGAGGCCCTGCGACGACTCGGTGCCGACGTGGTGGCGGTGTGTGCCGAGCCGGACGGGCTGAACATCAACCGGGACTGTGGATCGACGCACCTGGACGTGGTGGCCGCCGAGGTCGTCGCGGCCGGGGCCGATGTGGGGATCGCCCACGACGGCGACGCGGACCGGTGCTTGGCCGTCGACGCC
>NZ_DAHVSH010000091.1:0-11150 GCF_027324685.1 Haloactinopolyspora sp. | reverse complement strand
TCGCGTCGCTCATATGGCGCCTCCCGCGCTCGAATGTGTGAGCTTGACGCTCACGACATTGGCGCGCGGAGTTCAGGGGCGAAAGGCGCCGCAGCAAGAATGTGGACAACCATCCGGGCGACGGCGGCCTGTGGAAATCCCAACTACGAACGGGCGCGATCGAGTGCGCGCCGGAAGGTCCGATACCGCGAAACCTCGGCCGCGACCGGCCGGACGACCACCTCGTCGACGGTACGCTCCACCAGCTCGGACAACACCTGCTCGACCTCGGCGGTGCGCTCCCGCGCGCCGCGCCTGGCCGCCACCAGACCGACGAGCCCCAGGATCACGCCCACGGCCACGCCGCCCATCGCCATCAGCCACGCCACGGCCAACCCGCCGAGCCGCGGATCGGGAACGTCGAACGACAGGGACGACTCCCCCGCTGACGCGAGCGCCCACAGTCCACCGCCCAGCGCCGTGAGCAACGACAACCACTGCACGGCGTTGATCACCCGCCACCACGCCGGGCGGGGCTCGGTCACGACGCCGCTGGCGTCCACCGCGCTCTCCAGCGCCCCCGGGAACAGGTCTGCGGTCTGGCTCGCCTCGGCGCGGATGGAGTCTCGCCACGGCCCGGCCAGCGTCCCCGCTGCGGTATCGCCGAACTGGCGAATCGCTGCGTCCGAGCGCGCCCGCGGAACCGACGGCAGCTCCGGGCCTGTCGACGTGCTCGGCGCGGCACCGCGCAGGCGAGCGATCCAACGCGCCACCGGCCAGCTGGTGGCGCGCCGAGCCTGCGCGAGGTACGAGCGACCAGCCGACTCGGCGATGACGTCAGCGCCGAGCGCCTCGGTGACGGTCCCCACCAGCGCCGTTCGCGGCGTCCCGTCCGGATCACCGGGCTCACCTGCGCCGAGCGAATCGGCGACGAGCTCGGCATTCATCCGGGCCTCGGCCTCGATCCGTTCATCGACCGACCGGCGCTTGGTGACCGCGGTGCGGATGTGGTCGACCAACGTGTCGACGCCTTCGCCGGTCGCCGCGGAGAGGGCCACGACGGGCACCTGGTCGAGTCCGTCGTCGTCCAGCAAGTCGCGCAGGTCCCCCAGGCAGGCCGCCACGTCGCTACGCGGGAGCCGGTCGATCTGGTTGAGCACGACCACCGTCACCGCCTGATGCGACGACAAGGTCCGCAAGTACCGCTCGTGCATCGCGGCGTCGGCGTACTTCTGTGGATCGAGCACCCAGACGAACAGGTCGACCAACTCGACGAGACGATCGACGGTCGCCCGATGGGCCTGCTCGGTGGAGTCATGGTCGGGGAGATCGACGAGAACCAGGCCGTCGAGGTCGTCGGCGGCGCCGGAGTCCAGCACGCTCTCGCGGGCGACGCGGCGGCGCGAGGGCACGTCGAGCCAGTCGAGCAACGGCACCACGCCCTGCGTCCCCCACACACACGCCATCGGGTCCGACGTCGTCGGCCGGCGCACCCCGACATGGGAGATCTCCATCGCCGCGATGACGTTGAACAGCGACGACTTCCCGCTGCCGGTGGCGCCGCCCAGGGCGACCACGGTGTGTTCGACCGACAGGTCGTGCCGCTCGCCAGACCGGTCGAGCATCGCCCGTACCCGGTCGGCGAGGTCGTCCGGTAGCCGTTCGGCACCAGCCGACAACACTTCATCCAACGCGCTCAGCCGCTCCGGCAACGTCACCCGGTCCCGGTGGGGCCATGGGCTCATGCGGCGTCCTCCCGGGCCTGTCGTACGTCCTGCACGGCCGCCCGTAGGGTATCGCCGAGCCCGGCCTCGACCATCAGGCCACCCAGCCGGTCGGTGAACCGCGACGACTCCGTCGCGAGCAGCGCATCGATCCGTCCGGACAGATCGGCGAGTGCCTTCGCCGCGTTCCGGCGCACGACCTCCTCGCCGAAGATCTGCTCCAGCAGGCGCGGCCCTGGCGGCGGCGCGAACACGGCGACCATGAGCGCCACCCCGAGACCGGCGACGCCGGCGGAGATCCGGCGTGCTCCTGCTCGGTCTTCGACGTCCTCGGTGCGTATCAGTTCGACGACGACCTCGTGCCACTCGCGGACCACCGAGGCGCACCGCTCGGCGAAGGTGGACGCGACGCGAGACAGATCGTCGTCGCCGAGTAGTTTCTGCCCCGCTGGGCTACGCCGCCAACGCTGATCGGTCTGTTCCGCGGCGCGGTCGGCATGCTCGACGAGCATCGCGCACAGCGCTTGCTCCGCGGCCTGCCCGACGTCGAGCGCACGTTGCGGCCGGCCGCGCAGGAACGTCCGCAAGCGGTCGCGGACCCGTCCCCCGCGCGACTCCAGCGATCGAGCGAAATCACCGGTGTCGACAAAATCGTTCCATCGGGCCAGCAGGTCGCCATGCAGCAACGTCCCGTCCGAGACGGCTTCGCCGATGCGGCTGACGGCCTCGTCGTACGCGTCGGCGACCTCGGATTGCAGTTCGGCCAACACCTCACCTTGCCGGTCGGCGGCATCGGCCAGCCCGTCGGCGCGTCGCAGGACGTCGTCGACGGCGCCGTCGAGGGTCCGCCGCACCAGCTCACCTCGAGCGGCTTCATCGGTGGTGAGCCCATCGAGCCAGAGCCGCACAGCCTCCACCGCGCCTGGCGGCAGCACGCCGGACTCGTCGGGCTCGACCTCCTCGACCACCAGCAACGGAGCATCGCCCAGGCCACGCTCGGCGAGCAGGCCGGCCAAGTGACCGCGGATCTCACTCACCGCGTCAGCAGGTACCCGATCGAGGACCACGGCCACCGCAGTGCGGCGATCAGCCGCCTCGGCCAGCAGCTCCCACGGGGTGGCGTCGGCATAGCGGGCCGCCGTCGTGACGAACAACCACACGTCGGCTGCCGCCAGCAGCTGGGTAGCCAGCGTGCGGTTTCCGGTCACGACGGAGTCGACGTCGGGCGCGTCGAGTACGGCGACGCCGACCGGCACGCCGTCGTCGGCCACCACTCGTAGCGTGCCGTCGCTGTGGTCGTCGGCCTCGGCTCGCTCCAGATCAGGCAGCACCCGTGGCTGGGTGAACCATTCGCCGTCCCCGGGGTGATGAATCAGCACTGGTGTACGGGTCGTAGGTCGCCGGACGCCGGCCCGGCTGACCGGGCGGCCTACGAGAGAGTTGACCAGGGTCGACTTTCCCGCGCCCGTCGAGCCGCCGACGACCGCCAACAGTGGGGCGTCGGGGTGTTCGAGTCGGGGCACCACGTAGTCGTCGAGCTGGGCAAGCGTTTCACCGCGGGTGCGCCGCGCGTGTGCGGCGTCGTCGGATTCCAGTGGAAAATGCGCGCCCGCAAGGTGCCCACGCAGGGCGGCAAGAGCATCGCGAATGCTCGGCGGGGCGGTCTCCACCCAGGGAATCTTGCCCGCTGACAACGCCTGTGGCCAAGTGTCGTGGCCGCTTTGATGCCAATCGTTCACATGATCTCCGGCGGCTACGCCCCTGTCGCTGCTTTCCGGCCCGGCCTCCGCTAGTTTCGGACGCAGAATAGACCACGTCCGTTGGAGGTTCGATGTCGCTCGACCGGCCGACCGCGCCCGACCCTTACACGCTGCTCCCGCCCGTGGCGAGTTTCGACGTCCGCAGTGACGACGTCGCGGACGGCGAGACCCTCCCGGCCGCGCACGTCTTCAACGACTGGGGCATGCACGGCGACAATCTGTCGCCGCACCTGACCTGGTCCGGGGCGCCTGACGGAACCCGTAGTTACGTGGTCACTTGCTTCGACCCCGACGCGCCCACCCCCAGCGGCTTCTGGCACTGGGTGGTCGTGGATCTGCCGGCGACCACCTCGACGCTTCTGCGCGGCGCCGGAGCCGCCGACGGGTCCGGGCTTCCGGAGCCGGCCTTCAGCGTCGCCAACGACACCGGCGCCGTCGGATACAGCGGCGCGGCTCCCCCGCAGGGCGACATGCCGCACCGTTACTTCTTCGTTGTGCACGCCGTCGACGTGGAGACCCTCGGCGTGGGTCCTGAGGCGAGCCCGGCCGTCGTGTCGTTCAACCTCGTCTTCCACACCCTCGCCCGCGGCATGGTCGTCCCCGTCTTCTCCCACTGACGGTGTGAATGATCATGTTCACTTGGTGATTCCCAAGACCACCATGCGTGCACGGGTGGTGGTGCCGCAGGTCGCCTCGTGGTGCCCTCGCGCCGTGACCCGCTGAGCCTGATCAGGCAGGATGGACGACGTGACCAACCCGAGGATCGGACGACTGCCGACCGAGCCGGCGCTGACCCGGCCCGACCTCCTCGCCACACCGGTGAAGGCCGCCCTCGACGGCATGCCGCCCGACACCGCCTATGTCGCCGAGATCGACCCCAACTTCGCCGACACCGCGGCGTTCTGCGCGGCCTACGACGTGGCCCCCGAGGTCTCCGCCAACTGCGTCGTCGTCGCAGGTAAACGCGGCGGAGACGTACGCATCGCGGCCTGCATGGTCCTGGCCACCACCCGTGCCGACGTCAACAACGTCGTCAAGCGGCGCCTCGACGTGCGCAAGGCGTCCTTCCTGCCCATGGACGATGCCGTGGCCGCCACCGGGATGGAGTACGGCGGCATCACCCCGATCGGCCTGCCCGCTGACTGGCCGGTTTTGGTCGACCCGGCTGTCGCCGCGCTACCCTACGCGGTGGTCGGCAGCGGCCTGCGCCGCTCGAAACTCGCCGTTCCCGGCGACGTCCTCAGCACCTGGCCCGGCGCCGAGATCGTCGACGGACTCGGTCGGCCCGTACCGCAGGAATGATCCGGTCAGAATGGTCCCACCTGCGCCTGTAGCTCAGTCGGATAGAGCAGGAGCCTTCTAAGCTCTTGGTCGGGGGTTCGAGTCCCTCCAGGCGCGCCAGGTCAAACGGGGTATCAGCACCGCCCAGGCCCACGACCAACGCTTCGTGGTCGGTAATTGGGCGCGGTCTTAGAACAGCCCGTCTCACACCCGAGACGATTAGGGTTCACGCCAGTCACGCGGCGCAACTCCGATGCCGACGACGGTGCGAATCCAGCCGTTGACCACGAGCAGAGTGGTGAGATGTCCAACACGTTGTCCCACGCACCATCTACCCATTCCATCCGCTCAGCGACACGGTCGTCTACAACAACTGGTAGCCCAGTCAACTGCGCCAACGGCCGCATCGCGGCCAGCGTCCGACGTCGCGGACTCGAAATGAGTCGAGTCGGCCTCATGGCAGCGAGTGCAATGGCGGCAACGTCCGCTTGCGCTCGCCCTTCCGACGTCAGATCTGGGTCAAGAGGTTCGCGAATCTTGGTGCCGTGCTGGAAAAGAACCACCACTGACTGGGACACTTTCGGCACGCTACCACCACGGTGAAACCCCAAGTCGGGCACGAAACGGCCCACACGGCACGCGGAAAACCTGCTGGAGGATTTGGTGAACGACCCTCCACGTCATTCCGTCAGCGTCGCTGCGGCGATCGTGGACGACAACGGGCGCATGTTGGCGATCCAACGGCGCGACAACGGGCACTGGGAACCGCCCGGCGGTGTCCTGGAGCACGGCGAGACCATCGACGAATGCCTGCACCGTGAAGTACTCGAAGAGACCGGTCTCAACGTCGAGCCCGAGCGCCTTACCGGCATCTACCAGAACATGACCCGCGACGTCATCGCCTTGGTCTACAGCTGCCGTATCACCAGCGGCACGATCCGGACCACCGAGGAGTCCCAGGACTTCGCCTGGCTGACCACCGAGCAGATCACGGACCGCATGGACGAGGCCTTCGCCGTCCGACTCATCGACGCCCACCGCGACCCGGCACTCGGGCCCGCCACCCGCGTTCATGACGGCGTCGAGCTCCGAGCATGATCAGCGGCCAGGATGACCGCGCCAGCGACGCCGATCGCCACCCCCGCAACCACCTGCAGGAGATCGACGAAGGGAACCATCCCGGTCGCCGGCACAGAATCCACCGCACCGGTGAGCTTGGTGAACAGAAGGACCAACGAGTACGCACCGGCCTCGAGGGTGGCGCCACCTCCGATCCAGGCCAACGCCACCGGAACCCAGATACGCGTCCGTCTCGGTCGCCCTACGGCAAGCATGAGGATCCCCACGGCCGCCGCGACAGCGAACACAGCCGATGCCCCATCGGTGAGTTGCTCCGCCACACCACGGCTCTCGCCCGAACTCGGCAGGCCCCATGCCGCGCCCAGACTCCACGGCAGGCGAGCCACGGACACGACCACGAGCAGAGCCGCCGTGCCCCAGGCGATCGGCACGAGCGCGGTCCGGGACGGTCCAATCAGGCGATCCGAGAGGTGCCCGCTGAACACATACGGCCAGCGCTCCTTGGCATACAGCACGAAGCACGAGGCGATGCCGACTGCTTGGGCGCCGAAGCTGAGATACACCAGCGGCCCCACCCACGGAGCGAGCGAGTCGTCACCAACCGGCGCCAGGTCTGAGACCACCGAGGCCGCGATCACCGGACCCGTGATGACGAACGGCGCCAACAGCCCCGTCCCGATCCACGCCGGAACGAGAACCAGCCACGCCGGTACCCGCAGACCCCACTGGTGGGTGAACGCCAGGAGGATCGCGATCGCGGTCAGTTCCATGACCGCAGTCACGATGTTTCCGCCTCGCACCACCGAGGCGTCCAACGGGGACGTCTCGGTGATGCCGTTGGTCGACCCGGCGATCCACGTCAGCTTGAGGATCAGATAGGGCTGGACCGCCGCCACGGCGAGGTATCCGATGATCAGCCGGGCGCGGCCACGGGGTCGCGGCGTTGCGGACGGATGCGCGATGACGTCGCCCGAGGTCCGGGCCGTTGTATCCAGTGGCGTGCTCATGCTCCGAAGCTAAGGGCGTGCCCCGCCGCGCCCCTCACCCGCGTGGGGGAGCTAATCCCCTGGATGAGTGGGCAGCGGCATCCCGTTTCGGATGTGTTGGAGCTCATCCAGCAGCATCATGATCTGTTCGTCCATCTCGACATTGATCATGAGAATGCTGATCGTCCCGTCGGGATCGATGAAGAAGTCGGTGCCGAACCCGCCGGACCAGCCGATGCGCCCCTGGTAGGGGCCTTCGGTCGTGATCTGGACGCCGTAGCTCCAGCCGGTGCCGTCCCAAAATCCGGGGTAGAAGCTGTCGGGCGTCTTCGCCGACGCATCGACCTGATCTGTCGTGAGCTGTGCCAACGTCTGCGCGGAGAGCAACTTGCCGTCGACGAGGGCACGCGCGAAGGCGTGATAGTCGGCCAGGGTCGAGACGAGTTCGGCATGGCTCTCGTCGAACGGGGCAGGTCCGGTGTGGAATCCGGAGCCTGCCGCTTCGACCAACTGAAGCCCGTCCGGCGTTCGGCGAAAAGCGGGCACGAGGCGATGCGACTCGGAATCGGGCACCCGGAAGCCGGTGTCGGGCATGCCGACGACGTCGAAGATCTCGCGCCGCAGGACCTCCGCGGTGGTGGCTTCGGTGATGCGACCGAGCAGGATGCCCAGAAGCTGGTACGAGAGGTGATAGCGCCAGCCCTCGCCTGGCTGGTGCGCGAGCGGCAGCTTCGACACGGCGGCCAGCCAGGCGTCGGCTCCGCGGTCGGCGGGTTCGTTGGACGGGGCGAGCCCGGCGTCATGCAGCGCCGCCTGAAGGGGCGACTCGGTCGCGATGACACCGTAGCCGGACTGGTTCGTCAGCAGGTGGCGCAGCGTGATCGGACGAACCGCGGCGACGGTGTCGCTGAGGGACGCGGTGGGATGTGTGAGCACGCGCCGGTCGGCGAGTTCGGGCATCCACCGTTCGATCGGCTCATCCAGCGCGATAGCACCCTGTTCGACGAGGCGAAGCGCAGCGACGGCAGTGATCGGTTTGGTCATCGACTGGATCCGGAAGATGGCGTCGGTGCGAATCGGTGGGCCGCCGGGCTCGGCCGACCCGACGCCGACCGGCTTCAACTCGTGCCCGAGTGATGCGACGGCGCCGGGGATCGTGCCCTGGTCGACATGACGGTCGAGGAGACGCTGGAGTGCGGAGATCACGCGACCAAGGCTAGATGTACGACGATGACCGGACAGTGGCCGCCGTCCAGATGACACCGCTCAGTGAAAGCCGGCGTCCGGGGCCAACGACGTCGTCGGCCCCGACGTCAAGAACTGCTGCAGTCCAGTGATGTCGTCAGTGTTGAGGTAGTCGACGCCGGCCGCCAACAGCTCGCGCCACAGCACCTGCCGAGCCGGCGCCGGGAGATCCGGTGTGGCGTAGAACCGCACCCGTGTACCGGCGGCATGGGCCTGCTCGACCATGGCCGACAGCTTCGCTCGTTCGGCCTCCGGCATCGGCCCGACGCCCTGCCAGGTGAAGTGCTTGTTCCAATTCTCGCTGACCATCGGCATGAAACCGGCCGGGAGCCGACGGTCGAGATCGCTGAACCGGCCGTCGTAACCCGCGTAGCGGACGGGTTGCGCCAGCATCGTCTCCAGCGGGCGCTCACCGCTGATCACGACGGTGACCGCCCCTGGTGCGACCTGATCACCGACGTACGTGGTCAACATGTCGCGGTAGCGGCGCAGCATGCGGTGCACTTCGGCGTAGGTCGCACCGGCAGGACTCTTGATGTCGATGACCAGCCGCAGCGAGCCGCCCCACTCCGGATACACGGCTCCGTCGTTGCCGCGCACGATGTCGTGCAACGGATCGAGGTAGAGCGACTCCAGCGTGCGATCGGGTTCGAGCTCGTCGGCGTCGTGCGCCACCAATAGCTCACCGTCGACCAGCCAGACGTCGGCTTCCACGCTGCCGAAGCCGTGGTCCAACGTGTCGAACAGCGCGCGATTGCGTTCGTGGTCATTGTGCGTGTGCGCTTGTTCGAGCGGGTCCGGCGCATCGCCGTCCACCGCGCTGGCCGTCGATGCGGCGGTGGCCACCACAGCCCCGGCCAACGGCGCGGCGACGGTGCGGCGGATGAGCGGGCCGGCGCGAGGAAGAACACGCATACAGATCGAACGTACGTCAATCCATGATCATCGGCGATCCTCCCGCCAGCAGCGGCGCGAATGCCCGATGATCGTGGCGGACCAGGATGCCCCCGTACGACGATGCGGTGGCGGACTACCCTCGTCCCCACTTCCCGTCGTGTCGAGACCGCCGCAAGGAGATCGGGTGGCGAAACGCCGTCACGCCGGCAGGCGCGCTGCCGGACGCTCGACCACCGGACGCTCGACCACCGGACGCCGAGCTGCCACCGACCGCACGGCCACCAACGACGACGATCTCGCCCCGGTTCCCGCAGTCCCGTCGGTGCGCGAGGTCGCCGTGTACGTCTCGCTCGCCGTCGTCGTCGCTGTGATCGTCCTGACGGTCAATGGCCGGCCGTGGTGGCACGCCGCGGTCGTCGTGGTCGGCGCGGTCGTCGCCCTCGCGGCCCTCGCGATGTTCTCCGGCCGCACCGGGACCCAGCGCAAAGCCGGCCGGGCAAGACGCCGCGGCGGGCGCGCTTAGGTCATTGCCCTTAGGGTGGTCGACGTGGGTAACGATCGAATGGTGTGGATCGACTGCGAGATGACCGGGCTCGACCTCGAGCACGATGCCCTGATCGAGGTCGCTGTGCTCGTGACCGACGGCGAGCTCAACGTCCTCGGTGACGGCGTCGACGTGGTCATCCGTCCGCCCGACCTCGCCTTGAAGAACATGAGCGACGTCGTGCGCGAGATGCACACCGCGAGCCGGTTGCTCGACGTGCTGGAGGACGGCATCACCCTCGAAGAGGCCAGCGCACGGATCATGGAGTACATCAAGGCTCACGTGCCCGAAGCCTCCAAGGCCCAGCTGGCCGGCAACACCGTGCACATGGATCGCCTCTTCCTCGCGCGCGACCTGCCCGAGGTGGAGAGCTACCTGCACTATCGCAACATCGACGTCTCGTCGATCAAGGAACTGGTGCGCCGCTGGTACCCGCGGGTGTACTTCGCCAGCCCGGAGAAGACCGGAAATCACCGGGCGCTCGGCGACATCAAGGACTCCATCAACGAGCTGCGTTACTACCGCGAGACGGTGTTCGTGCCCCAGCCGGGACCCGACACCAACGAGTCACGGGCAGCCGCGGTGTCGGTCACGAACGCCGCGGCGTCCTCGTCCAGTCCGAGCGATGAGACGTCCGGCTGACCCGTTCTCGTCCACGGGCACGGGCACCGTATACTAGGGCGGCCGTGTCCGTTGCGGACGCGACATGGTGGCTGTAGCTCAGTTGGTAGAGCACCTGGTTGTGGTCCAGGAAGTCGCGGGTTCAAGTCCCGTCAGTCACCCCATGGTGGAGGCGAGGTTCCGAACCTCACACCGGAGGAGCCACTCTGGTCGCGGTTCGAACCTCGCCGTCTTTTTGGCTTCAGCGCGGCCAGGCGATCAGTCGTGTGCCAGTCTGATCACCGAGCGCGACAGCGGCGACCGCACGGCCGAAGTCGGCGTAGCTGATGGCGTGCGTCGTGAACACGGACTCGTCGGTCGATGGCGCCGTCGCCTGCCAGTGCCCCCGTGCCGGGCCGTGCGGCTGGTACGCCGGGGGCGGGATCAGATACGCCCACGCCTCGCCCGCACGACCCGATTCGAGGTGATCGCGCAATGCTGCATGCGCGCGTCCGCGCGGCAGGGTCGGGGACGGGAAAGTGGGATGCTCCCAGAACCGCGCTCCCCCAGGCAGGCGGAGGGCCCCAGCCCCGCCGACGGTCACCATCCGCGGGGGATCATCGCCGTTCGTCGCGATGCTCGCGGTGACGAGACGGTCGTGCAGGCAGACGAGTGCGGTCGAGTCGATGTCCTCGCGGAGCCGGATCGCGTTCACCACGACATCCACACCGTCCATGGCTCGTCGAAGGCTGACGCCGTCGGCGATGTCCACCACCTGCGGGAGGAGTGATGCCGCGGTGCCGGCGAGGCGGTTGCCGTCGGCTGGAGCGCGGAGCGCGGCGGTGACCTCGACGGTGTCGGGCAGAGCGGCGAGGAGAAGGATGCGCGTCATGCGGAGACCTCCATCGTGGATGTGCGGGTCAGCCGGGCGAATCCGGTGAGGCCGGCGACGGCGACCGCCATGAGCGCCGCGAGGCCGCCGAGCAGGATCGGGAAGTCCACCTGCAGCGTTGCCGTGAGCGGGCCGAGGCTCGCGCCGAGGAAGAGCACGAAT
>NZ_DAHVSH010000065.1:0-1925 GCF_027324685.1 Haloactinopolyspora sp. | reverse complement strand
TAGGCCAGCTGCGCGGCGAGCGCCACCCCGAGCGCGATGAACGCGTTGCGTTGCAGCTCTTCACCGAGGCTGGGGCCGATCAGCTCGTCACGCACGACCTCCGCGCCCCCGCCGAGCTCACCGAGAGCCTCCTGGACCTCGATGGACTGGTCGTCACTCATGTCAGAGGCGCGCACGGCGATGTCGCCGTCGCCGGACTCCTGCACGATCGCCGTCGGGAACCCGGCATCGGCGACGGCGGCCCGGGCGTCATCGATGTCGACCGGTTCGTTGGTGGCCACTTCGACCATCCGGCCACCGGTGAAGTCGATACCGAAGTCCAGCCCGCGGATGAAGATACCGCCGAGTCCGATGACAACAGCGACGGCCGAGATGGCAAGCCAGCGCAGCGGGAAACGCATCAAGTTGGTGTTGGTGCTCCGCAGCCAGATCCGGACCCGGCCGTGGCGGGCCAGCCCGCTGGCGGCGGGGTGGTTGCGGACCCAACGCCGGTCGGCGAGCCACTCGCAGAAGACCCGGCTGAGCACCAGGGCGGACATCAGCGAGGCCAGCACACCGATGGTCAGCGTGACACCGAATCCACGCACCGGACCGGCCGCCAGGAAGAACAGCAGGCCGGCAGCGAGCAGCGTGGTGATGTTGGAGTCCGCGATGGCCGACAGCGCGTTCTTGAATCCGCTCTGGACCGCCCCGCGCAGGCTCTTCGTCTTGCCGTCGACGTAGTCCTCACGGGCTCGCTCGAAGATCAGCACGTTCGCGTCGACGGCCATACCGATGGCGAGCACGAAACCGGCGAGACCAGGCAGCGTCAACGTGGCACCGAGCGCGGTGAGCGCGGCGAAGGACATCAGGCCGTAGCCGAGCAAGGCCAGAATCGCCATGACACCGACCAAGCGGTAGACCACGGCGATGAAGATCGTCGTCAGTGCCATGCCGATGATGGCGGCCCAAGCGCTGGCCTCAATGGCCTCGTCGCCCAGGGTGGGGCCGACGACGCGCTGCGAGATGATCTCGACCGGGACTGGTAGTGCACCACCCTTGATCAGCGCGGCCAGGTCCTTCGCCTCGGCCTGGTCGAAGTTGCCGGTGATCTCGGTCTGCCCGCCGCGGATGCCCACGCCGCACTGGACAGACTGGGTGACGTTCGGTGAGGAGATGACCTCACCGTCGAGAACGATGGCGATGCGGCGCCGGGGATCGTTGGCCGGCTGACAGGCTGCCTCGCTGGTCAGGTTCGCCCAGGTGTTTCCGCCGTCGCCGGTGAAGTCGATGGTGACGAACCAGCCGCGCTGCGGGTCGAACAGGCCGTCGGCCCCGTCGATCTCCTCACCGGTCATCGCCGCCGGACCGATCTGGATCGGCTGCCCGGACTCGTCCGCGATCACCTGGCCTTCGCCCTCGGCCGGCGCCTCGTTCTGCGGAGCATCGGTTCCGGTGTCGTCACTGGGCGGCGATGGCTCGGTGTCGCCGCCGGCCGCGCCCTCGGTGGCGTCGGTGTTCGGAGTCGACGTGTCGTCGGGCGTCGGCGTCTCTTGCGGCGTCGCCTCGCCGCCGTCCTCACCATTGGGGGTGGGCAAGTCCTCCGGCGCGGCATAGCCCAGGACCGGGTGAACGGTCAGCTGAGCGGTCTGTCCCAGCGCGTCGGAGGCTTCGCGGGGATCGTCGACGCCCGGCAGCTCGACGATGATGCGCCGGTCGCCGGAACGGGTCAACGACGGTTCGGCGACACCGAGGGCGTCGACCCGTCGGCGCAGCACACCGAGTGCACGGTCGGTGGACTCCGCGTTCGCCTCGACGTTGTCGGTGCTCTGGGTCTCGAGCACGATCTGGGCGCCGCCGCGCAGGTCGAGGCCCAGGTTGGGCTGGGCGGTCAACGTCACATAGGTCGACGCACCGAGGACCAGCAGCGCGACGACGGCCCGGAC
>NZ_DAHVSH010000039.1:0-17292 GCF_027324685.1 Haloactinopolyspora sp. | reverse complement strand
GCCGGCCGACTGGGTTACCGCGGTCGGGATCTGTCCGTCCCCGCCGAACGCGAACGGCTGGCCGGGCGACACATCGTGGTCGCCGGGAGTGGACACTCCGCGCTCACCGCGCTGGTGTCGCTGACCGGCCTGGCCGCCGAGGCCGAGCGCACCGCCGTCACCTGGGTGCTGCGCCGCGGCGCCCTGGGGGACACCTTCGGTGGCGGTGTCGCCGACGAGCTCCCCGCCCGAGGCAGGCTCGGCGAGCGTGCGCGCGCTGCCGTGGAGGCGGGGCAGGTGCGCGTCGTCACCGGGTTTCGCACCGAGGCCGTCGAGACTCAGCCCGACGGCCGGGTGGCGCTGGTCTCCGACGCGGGTGCTCGAATCGAGGACGTCGACGAGATCATCGCTTTGACCGGGATGCGCCCGGACCTCAGCTGGCTGTCCGAACTGCGGCTGGAACTGGACGCCACGCTGCAAGCCCCGGTGAAGCTCGCGCCCATGATCGACCCGAACGTCCATTCGTGCGGCAGCGTCTCCCCGCACGGGGTCCGGGAGCTCTCGCACCCGGAGTCGGACGTCTACCTGGCCGGGATGAAGAGCTACGGCCGCGCCCCGACGTTCCTCGCCATGACCGGTTACGAGCAGCTCCGCAGCATCGCCGCGGCCTTCGGCGGCGATCGTGCCGCGGCCGAGCGAGTCGAGCTGGTGCTGCCCGAGTCGGGCGTGTGCGGTGGCGCTGGTGGTTACGACGGCGACGGCGCCAGCGGCGGCTGTTGCGGCACATCGACCGGCCCAGAGTTGATCACGCTCAGCACACGGTAGGTCAGCTGATCATGGCAGCGTGGTGCACGGCGATCTGCTCGGCGGAGAGCTCGGCGTCCCAGATCGCGATCTTGCCGATGGCGCCGTCGAACCACGAGGCGAAGTCGCGGGTGCCGGCGCGGAACGGTGCCGAGCTGCGTTCAGGCACGATGACCTCACCTCGGATACTGAGGTCGTCCTGGTCGCGCAGGACGCCGTCACGGTAGACGCGCGTGTAGCCGTTCGGGTAGTCCTCGCTCGTGGCGTCGGCGTTGATGACCAGGACGTAGTGGATCCAATTGCCGGCCTGGACCGGGTCTTGGAAGTACGACCCGGCGCCGAGCCCGCCGGAGAGGTTGAACGAGTAGCCTGAGATCCGGTTCGGTCGATCTTCGGTGTTGTCCAGCGAGTACATACGCGACACGTACTCGTGCTGGCCGGCCTCGCCCTTGCCCATCCAGTGGACGTAGCCGGAGCTCTCGTCGTTGGGAAATTGCAGCACGTCCGGACGCATCCACGCCTCCACGGTGATGGCGCCGGACGTGGCGGGACTGAGTTGCGGTGCATCCGGTGCCTCGAAGTACTGCGTGGCCCCGTCGAAATCGGCCGCCGGATCGCCGTTCGGCAGGGTGGTCTCGGCCGGTGCGCCGGTGTAGGTAGCGTCGACCCCCGCCTGGCCGAGATCGACTTCGGTGCCGGTCTCGGTGCCGGACATCGGCCAGTAGACGTCGGGGTCGTCGCCGAGGACGACGGCGTCGTAGGCGGAGAGTGTGTCGGCAGCGGCAGGCTGGAAGCCGACGAACCCGATGTGCGCAGCGGTGGCGAAACTGAGCCCGATCAGCAGCGCCCGGTTGATCGTCCGATTGGTCATGGCGGCTTCCTCTTCCCGTGATCGGCCGATTCAAACGTTTGCTGCTGCAGGGCCGGTCGAGCTGCGGTAGACCGCCGTCGCGCGGACGACGATCGAGGTCTCGCGGTCCTGTTCGCCCTCCGGGTCGAGGAGTCGTTGGACGGCGAGCCGGCCCACGCGGTCGCTGTGCCCGGCGACCGTGGTCAACCCGGGCTGGACGAGCTCGGCCAAGATGTCGTCGTGGCCCACCACCGACACGTCGTCCGGGACGGTTCGTCCGTGGCGGCGCAGGCCCTCGATGAGGCCGGAAGCGACGACGTCGTCGAAGCCGATCACACCGGTCACACCGCTGGCGACGACGCGGTCGACGGCCGCGATGCCGTCGTGGTAGGTCGCCGCGGTGCCGTCCAGGACGACGAGTTCGAGGCCGGCCTCGTGCGTGCGGGCGGTGACGGCCTTGCGCCGCTGCCGATTGGCCCACGACCCGGACGGCCCCGGCAGGTAGGCGATGCGGCGGTGACCCAGCTCCCGCAGGTGCGAGACGAGCTCACCGAGCGCCCACTCGGAGTCGGTGACGACCGACGGCACGCCGTCGACGACGCGGTTGACGAGCACGACGGGGATCGTGGCGGCGATCTCGCGCAGGTGCGACGCGCTCATCCGGGGTGCGCTGAGGATGAGCCCGCGCGACTGGCGAGCCAACTGCTCGGCGACCTGTCGTTCGATCTCGGTGTTGTCGTCGGTGTCGGCGACGAGGACGCCCACCCCGGACGTGCGCGAGCGGCCTTGTGCGGCCTTGAGCAGCGCCGTCATGTAGGGATTGGTGATGTCGGGGACGATCAGGCCCACGTTGGCGGCCACACCGCGTTTGAGCGCTCGGGCCAGCACGTTCGGCGAGAAGCGCATCCGCGCGGCGACCTCGCGGACGTGTTGCACCGTGGCGGGGGAGAGCCGCTCGGGATTGGAGAACACGCGAGAGACCGTCGAGATGGAGACGCCGGCTGCTTCGGCGACATCTTTGAGTTTCGTGGGGGAGGTGCGTTGGCTCACGTACTCACCTCCTGATGCACGATCCGGTCGGCATCGTACGGGGGGCGCAGCAAGCCGTTCCACCCGTTCAGGCCGGTGCGCCGTGCCGCGGGGCCGATCGGCACCTGCTGTTCGCTGAGCAAGGTCCCCGAAGCCACGGCGGCCTCGACGGCGTCAGTGATGCCCGGAAGCTCGGCCCACCGGTCGCCGTCGCGCTCGCACGTACGGCCGAGGTGGCCGAGCTGGGTCGGTGCGTCCACGGCGTCGACCGTCGCCCCGACCAACCGGACGAAAGGTTCGGCTGCCGCGGCGGTGAGTAGTGGATCGGCCGGGCCGCGCGGATCAAGGACCGCTCGCCGCAAGACGGACGGGTGCTCACGCGGGGGGAGCGGCGTCGAGCGGGCGACGCCGGACAGATCACGCAGCCGCAGGCGCAGAGACCCGCGCTGGCCCTCGACGAGCAGGCTCGGGTGCACGACGCGGTCGGCGGCCGTCGTAGCGACAGCGGTGACGAGCGGCCCTGCCTCGGACGTGACTCGTAGGGCGGCGACATCGTCGGCCTGGATCGGCCGTACCGAGCCCAGTTCGGCCTCGAGTCCGGCCATCGTCCACTGAGGTTCGACGGCGCGGGCGACGGCCAGCGCTGCGTGCACGACGTGGGCGAAGGGGTTGAACAGCGACCCGTCGAACACCGGGACGCCGTCGAGCTCACGCCGTCCGGCCCACGTCGCCCGCGCGTAGTAGCGATCCGGGCGCTGGACCGCGCCGAAACCGGTGACCCGCACGATCGGGCCGAGGTCGTGTTCGGCGCGTGCCGCCGTGACCGCCGCCACGACGCCGGGGGTCTGCTGAAACCCGACCTCGAACCGCGTCGCGCCGGCCAGAGCGATCAGCTCGCGCAACTGTGCCGGCAGTGGAACCGGCGGCTTCTCCAGATACACCGCCGCGCCGGCCGAGAGCGCTCGCCGCGCCAGCACGGCGTGCGTATGCGGGGGCGAGGCGATGACGACGGTGTCCGCACGCGCGTGCTCGATGGCCTCGCCGAGATCGGTGGTGACCAGAGGCGACGCTGCTGCTGCGGCGAACAGGTCGGGCAGTTCGGCGGCCGGGTGGACATCGACGACCGAGCCGAGAGTGATCAACCCCGCGCGGTGCCAGGAGAGAAGATCGGCCAGATGGTGGCGACCGTAGCCGGATGCACCCACAAGTGTGACGGTCGGCGTCATTCCTGGATCGCTCGCTCCCTAGGCCAGTCCGGTGTGCACCTGCTGCATCAGGCCTCGTCCGTGGTGCCTCCTCGGCGTCGTCGACCATGTGACCGGTGCTCATGACGATGGTCACGACGTGCAAACGTTTGATAGAACGTAGGCATGTCACCTTCCCCGCGTCAAGAGCCCGCATCACGTCGGCCGGACGACTCACTCGCCGCGCTCGACAGCGCGAAGCGCATCGCGGCCTGCATCTTGGTCATGCCAGGCGTCGACGACGAGGGCTTGCCCGATACCGCCACCGCCGATGCGGTCCGCGCGGGGGTCGGCGCCCTGCACAGTGTGGCCGGCATGCCGGCCAGCGCAGTCGCCCGCTACCACGCCGAGATCCGGCGTATCGCCGCGGAGGCCGGTGTGCCGGCGCCGCTCATGGCCGGCAACCTCGAGTCGGGCATCGGCTACAGCCTCGGCCGCACGGGGACCGATCTGCCGTATCCGCGTGGTGTGGGTATCGCGGCCGATCCCCAGCTCGCCTACCGGGTCGCGCTCCTGGCTGGGCAGGAGGCGCGCGCGGTCGGCTACGACTGGACGCTGAGCCCGACGATCGACACGCTGACCACCGACCGCGACCCCATCCTCGGCGTGCGCGCCTTCGGCGTCGACGCGACGTTGACCGCCGAGCTGGGCGCGGCGCAGGTCCGAGGATTCCGCGACGGTGGGGTCATCGCGTCGGCGAAGCATTTCCCCGGTCACGGCGACAGCACCGTGGACAGTCACCTCGGCCTGCCGGTGATCGATCGCGACGCCGAGACCCACCAGAACGTGCACGTGGCCCCGTTCGCCGCGGCGATCGCCGCGGGCGTGCACACGATCATGGTCGCCCACGTCGTGCTGCCTTCGCTCGGCGTGCACGAGCCGGCCAGCCTCTCTGCGACGGTGAACCGTACGTGGCTGCGTGAACAGCTCGGATTCGAGGGTGTCATCATCACCGACTCGCTGCGGATGGCCGCGGTCGCGGCGCGCTGGTCCAGGCCGGAGTCGGTGGTGCTCGCCCTCGCCGCAGGCGCCGACGTGGCCAACGCCAAATGCGCGGCCGATGAACTGCCGGCTCTCGTCGCAGCGGTCGAGCAGGCGATCGACGACGGCCGCGTCGATCCGGCCGAGCTCGACCGTTCCGTGCTCCGGCTGCTTCACCTGCGAGCTGAGCTCGTGCGTATGCGCCGGGAGTATCCGCGGCCGCAAGCTCTCGATGCCGCATTGCGCTGGGAAGACTCGACGCGGGCGGCCACGGTCGACGTCGCCGGACGCCCGCGTGGCCTGGACGGCGCGGCGGGCCTGACCATCCTCGGCGACAGTGATCTCGCCGCGCGGTTGGTTGCTGCCGCGGTCGAGCGTGGCGTCGCCGCCAGGCACATCAAAGAGCCGGCCACGGCTGCGGCGATCCAGCAGGTGACCGGTGCGGCGCGGGACGGACTCGTACCCGTGATCGTGCCTCCGGTCGCCCTGAGCGACGACGACCGCTGGAACATCGACGAGGTCGTGGCGGCCTCGGTGGGCTTGCCTGGTGTCGTCGTCAACGGCGTCATGCCCGCGGCGCGCCTGGCCGCTGACGGTACGGCGATCATCGTGGCGCCAGCGGTCGATGCGTTCGGCGTGTGCACCGAGGCAGCCGTCGACGCCGTTCTGGATCACCTCGTGGGACGGGGACAGGCGTAAGCTGTGCCGCCCGAGCACCGCATGTCGGGCGACTCAGGAGGACCCCATGGCGCATGTGATCTCCGCCGACGGCACCGCCATCGGTTACGACCGGCTCGGCGGTGACGGGCCCGCGCTCGTCCTCGTCGGGGGTGGGCTCGACGACGGGAGCGAGAACGTGCCGCTGGGGGAGCACCTTGCAGCCGCCGGGTTCGGCGTCGTGAATTACCGGCGCCGCGGCCGCGGCGACAGCGGTGACACCCAGCCCTACGCGGTGGAGCGTGAGATCGAGGACCTCGCCGCGGTCATCGACGCGGCCGGCGGGCAGGCGCATCTGTTCGGTGCGTCATCGGGTGGGGCGCTGGCGTTGGAGGCGGCAGCTGCGGGACTGCCCGTGGACCGGATCGCCGTCCACGAGGTCCCGTATCTCGTGGACGACGAGATGGTCGCGGCCTGGCGCCGCTACGTTGCTGATCTCGACGCCGCCCTCGACCGCGCCGACCATGACGAGGCGCTGCGGCTGTTCATGCGGTTGGCGGGGTCGTCGGACGACGACATCGCCGGGGCCCAGGCCGCACCCGTCTGGTCGGCGCTGCGCGAGCTCGCGCCTACCTTGCGCTACGACGCGGCCTGCCTGGGCGATGGTCCGCCGCCTGCGCCCCGGTTGGCGACGGTCGCCCAGCCGGTGCTGCTGTCGACCGGCGTGACGATGGACCCCCACTCCGCCGGTCTGCCGATCGACTTCTTCGGTGCCGGGGCCGACGCCGCCGCGGCCTGTCTGCCCGACGCGCGGCGGTTCACCGTCGAGGTTGCCGGTCACGTCGCCGACCCTGCCGTCGTGGCGCCCAGGTTGACGGAGTTCTACCGCGGTAGTTGAGCCGACCGTTCCGGACTGGCCGCGGCAATCAGCGCGGCGGTGCGGCGGAGGTACGCACGACCAGCTCGGCCGGCCGGGTGACGAGGACGGGCTCGGCCTCGGTGCCGGTTGCCGCCAGCATGCGCTTGAGCAGCAGCTCGGTGGCCTGTTCGCCGACCCTGACGGCGTCGCTGTCGATGGTGGTGAGGCCGATGCCGGGCAGCTCGCCCACGGCGACGTTGTCGAATCCGACGAAGGACACGTCGTCAGGGACGCGCAGGCCGAGATCGGCGCAGGCCATGAGGCCGCCGAGCGCCATGGTGTCGGAGGCGAAGAAGACCCCGGTCGGCGGGTCGGAGACGTCGAGCAGGCGATGCGTCGCAGCCCGGCCGCCCTCGAGCGTGGACGTGGTGACCTCCACCGGCAGGCCGGGCCCGTCGCCGGTGAGATCGGCGGTCTCCACCTCGAAGCCGCGGCGGCGGTCGGCGAACGGCTTGACGCTGGCCTCGCCGGTGACGTGGGCCAGACGCCGGTGACCGAGCTCACGCAGGTGCCTGACGGCCGTGCGGGCGCCGGCGAAGCTGTCGACGACCACGGTGTCGGCGACCAGCTCAGGTAGGTCGCGACTGGCCAGCACGATCTGGATGCCGCGCCGGCGGAGGTATTCGATGTGGTCGCTCTCGGACCGCACGGCGACCAGCACGACACCGTCGACCTGGCGGTGCGCCATGGACCGGATGATGTCGAGCTCACGGTCGGGGTCGTCACCGGAGCTGCCGAGCACCAGGGTGTAACCTGCGGCTTCGGCTGCGCTCTGGATGCTGGCGACGAGGTCGGGATAGAACTGGCTACGAATGTCGGCCACCACCAGCCCGATGGTCGACGTCGTGCTGCGCGACAGGCCGCGGGCCAACGGGCTGGGCTGGAAGTTCAGCTCCTGGATGGCCGCGCGGATCCGTTCCTTGGTCGACGACGCCATCGCGTACCCGTGCGCGCGGTTGAGGTACTTGGAGACGGTGGCCTTGGTGACGCCCGCACGGTCGGCGACGTCCTTGATCGTCGGTCGTCGCGGGTGGCTGTTCTCCGGCTCCATGGTGTGCACCTACTGAAAATACTCGGGCGGTGTCGTCGTGACCTCCTCCACTAGCACCTTGAACGGGAGCAGGTCGAGGACGTCGCGCTGGACGTCGACACCGGGGGCCACTTCGAGCAGCCGCAGCCCGTCCGCGGTGAGGTCGAACACCGCGCGCTCGGTGACGTAGCGGACGCGTTGCCCGCGGGCCAACGACTCGCGCGCGCTGAACGTCACCTGGGTCACCGCCGGTACGAACTTCGCGTGCTCGCCCTCGGCGACGACGCGCAGCTCGCCGCCGCCGACGCGGACGTCGAGGCCGCCCGCGGTGAACGTCCCGCAGAACACGACGGTACGGGCGTTCTGGCTGATGTTGACGAACCCGCCGGTGCCCACCACTCGCGAGCCGAACTTGGACACGTTGACGTTGCCCTCGGCATCGACCTGGGCGAACCCGAGGAACGCGATGTCGAGGCCGCCGCCGTCGTAGAAGTCGAACTGCGCGGGCTGATCGAGAATCGCTTCGGGGTTGGTGGCGACGCCGAAGATCACCCCGCGGGCGGGGACGCCCCCGACCGCGCCCTGCTCGATCGTCGTCGTGAACTCGTCCAGCCGGTCTTCCTCGGCGGCCACCGAGGCGATGCCGTCGGCGATCCCGACGCCGAGGTTGACGACGTCGCCGGGCTCGATCTCCGCCAGCGCGCGCCGCGCCACGACCTTGCGGGCGTCGAGCGGGAACGGCGGCAGCGTCGACGTGGCGGCGTGCAGCTCGCCGGAGAACGCCGGGTTGTATTCGTGCGTCACAACCTGCTTCTGCTCCGGGTGATGGACGACGACGTCCACGCAGATGCCGGGGACGGCGACCAGGCGCGGGTCCAGCGTGCCGGCGCGGGCCAGGTACTTGGCCTGAGCGATGACGAGCCCGCCGCGGTTACGGGTGGCCTGCGCGATGGCCAGCATCTCCAGGAGCGCACCCTCCTGCTCGAAGGAGAGGTTGCCGCGTTCGTCGGCGGTCGTGCCCCGGATGAAGCAGACGTCGATGTCGAACGCCGCGTAGTGCAGCCACTCGCGTCCGGCCAGCTCCACGACCTCGACTCTGGTCTGCGGGCTGACGTCGTTGAGCCGGCCGCCCTCGAGCCTCGGGTCGCAGAAGGTCCCGAGCCCGACATGGGTGATGACGCCCGGACGGCCGGCCGCGATCTCCCGAAACAGCTGGCTCATGACGCCCTGAGGAAAGTTGTACGCCTCGACCTCGCCGGCGACAGCCATCGCGCTCATGGCTGGCGCCATGCCCCAGTTGCCGGCGACGACCGAGCGCACCAGTCCGCGCCGGGCGAGGTGGTCCATGCCGCCGCCCTCGCGATCGCCGATGCCGGTCGTGTGCACCAGGTGCAGATCGCGCGGCGACCCGGTCTCGCAGAACCGCCGGCCCAGCGCGGCGAGCAGCGCATCGGGTTCCAGCAGCCCGCCGCCCGAGCCGCCGA
The DNA here is from genome assembly GCF_027324685.1 of Haloactinopolyspora sp. NCBI lineage: Bacteria > Bacillati > Actinomycetota > Actinomycetes > Jiangellales > Jiangellaceae > Haloactinopolyspora > Haloactinopolyspora sp. Next base: position 8,315 of record NZ_DAHVSH010000039.1, on the reverse strand, counting down.
CGACCAGCGTCTGCCCGTCCTGGACGAGGCCGACGGCAGCGTCGGCGGACAGGAACCGGGGCCGTCCCCGTCGGCTCACACCATCACCCCGCCGCCGTTGAGGTGCAGCGTCTGCCCATGTATCAGTTCCGCGCCGGGCCCGGCCAGGAACACGACGGCCGGCCCGACCTCCTCGGGCGTGCCGAGCCGGGCGGTGACCGAGTCGCGGGTGCGCGCCTGCACCCACTCCGGTGTGGCGTACGGCCGCACCATCGGAGTGTCGATGGGGCCCGGCGCGATCGCGTTCACGCGCACCCGGGGGCCGACCTCGCGGGCCAGCGCCTTGGTGAAGCCGAGCACGCCGGCCTTCGCGGTGGCGTAGGCGACGTAGTCGACGGCGCCCTTGAAAGCCAGTTGCGACGACACGTTGACGATGCGCCCGTGCGTAGCGAGCATCCCGGGCAGGACGTGCCGGGTGACGACGAAGACGCCGTCGAGGTCCACACTCAGGGTGCGTCGCCAGTCGGCCAGGTCGGAGTCGACGATGCGCACCGGCTCCATGAACCCGGCGTTGTTCACCAGCACGGTCACCGTGCCCAGGTCACGCTGGACGGCAGCGACCGCCGCGGCGACCTCGTCCCACGCGGTGACGTCCGCGGCCACCGCCGTCGTCCGCACGCCGTAGTCGGCCGAGAGCTCGCCGGCCAGCGTGCCCGCGGCGTCCGGCTCGTCCAGGTGATGCACGGCGACGTCGGCGCCGGCGCGGGCGAGGCCGCGGCAGATGGCCGCGCCCAGGGCACCGGTGGCGCCGGTGACCAGCGCCACCTCACCGATCAGTGATCGTTCCCCGCTCATGCGCTGATCTCCTCGACAGTGTCGGAGCCGAGGAAGGCGGTCAACGGCTCGTCGCGGGCGAGCATCCGTAGGGCACGCCGGCCCAGCATCGTCTCGTGGATCTCGCTGGTGCCGTCGAAGATCTGGGTCACCTTGGCATCGCGGTGCATGCGGTTGACGTCCTCGGCGGTGACGACTCCCAGCGCGCCGTGGATCTGCATCGCCTCGTCGGTGTGCCGGCGGGCGGCGTCGGAGGCGAACATCTTCGCCATCGACACGATGTCCTGGTCGCCGCCGTCGCCGTGGGCGAACGACTCGGCGGCGCGCCGGGTGAGCTCGTGAGCCGCGCGGTAGTCCGCGGCCATCCGGCCGATCTTGCGCTGGATGATCTGCAGGTCGCCGATCGGCCGCCCGAACGCGTGCCGGGCATGGGCGCGGGTGAGGCTGGCCAGGAGCGCACCGCGCAGCAGCCCGCAGGCGTAGGCCGCAGCGTCGATACGGGCCATGTTGAGCCCGTCCATCATCCCGGCGAAGCCCTCGACGTCGAGGCGGTCGCCACGCGGCACCCGGACGCCGTCGAAGTGCAGCTCGCCGTTGGGCATGCCGCGGAACCCGGACAGTTCCGGCCCGGGCCGGCCGGCCGCGCCGGGGGACTCCATGTCGACGACCAGTGCCACCATCGGCGCGTCGCGCTCGGGGCTGCCGACCTTCGCCAGCACGATCGCGACGTGCGCGACGGGTGCGAAGCCGACCCAGCACTTGTGGCCGGTGAGGACATAGTCGTCCCCATCGGGCACGGCGACGGTGCTCAGCGCGCGGATGTCGGTGCCGGCCTCGGGCTCGGTGATGGCGAACGATCCGTAGGTCCGCGCGGCCAACGTCGATGCCACCCACCGTTGACGCAGGTGCGACGGTGCGTACTTGGCCAGCAGATACGCCGACAACCTCGCCCCGGCGATACCCAGCGCCACTGCCGGGCTGTGCGCTGAGATGCGTTCGGTCACCTCGCGGGCCAGATCCATCCGGGTCACGTCCAGCCCGCCGTTGTCGTCGTGGACGATGCCCTGCAGTCCCAGCGCCGCCGCGTCGGCCAGGAGCTCGGGGAAGAAGCCGGCCTCGGCGTCGATGGCGCCGGCCGCCGGCGCGACCCGGGTGCGGACGAAGCGGTCGACGTCATCGAGCATCACGTGTCTTCCTCCGGTGGGTAGCAGTAGAGGACGTGGGTCCCGACGAGGCATGGCTCGCCGGCCTGCGTGGTGGCGGTCATGGCGGCGAACGCCTTGCGGGCGCCCGGGTCGACCCGCTCGATCACGTAGTCGACGGTGACGGTGTCGCCCAGGTACACCGGCCGCAGGAACCGGACCCGGTCGTAGCCGTACGAGACCGCCGTCACGCCGTGGGCTTGGCACAATCGGGCCGAAGCGGTCGAGGTCAAGCCCAGCGTGAGCACGCCGTGTGCGATCCGGCGACCCTGCGGGCGCGAGCGCATGTACTCGTCGTCGACGTGCTGTGGGGCGAAATCGCCGGTGATGCCGGCGAACAGCCCGACATCGGACTCCGTCACGGTCTTGCGGAAGACACTGCGGGCACCCACCGGCGGTAACCAGGTCGCGTTCATCGCCGCACCTCCGTCGACGAGGTCTGGACGACGCCGTCGGCCAGCAGCGCATCGGCGTCCAGCCCCAACTCGGCCAGCAGTTCGGCGGTGTGCTCACCGAGCAGGGGAGCCGGGCGTCGGGCCGGCAGTGGCTCACCGTCCAGTGTGATCGGGTTGCCGACCAGCTCGACCGTTCCAGCAACGGGGTGCGTCACCTCGAGACGGCGCCGGTCCCACCGCACGTACGGGTCGGTGGTCATGGCGCGGTGGTCGTTGACCGGTGCGCACCACACCCCGGCCGCGTCGAGCGCGTCGAGCACGTCCTGAGCGCGGCGAGTCGCGATCAGCTCACCGACCAGCGCGTTCAGTTCGTCGCGGCCGGTGGTCGCGGCCTGCTTGTCCGGGAAACGGTCCAGCAGCTGCGGTGCGTCGAGGCCGGCGGCCAGGGCTTCCATCGACGTCAAGGAGATGGCGACGTAGCCGTCGGCGACCGCATGCACACCGTAGGGCGCTTCGAGATACGCGCTGCCCGGCACACTCGGGCGGCTCGGGGGTTCGCCGGAGTTCAGCGTCGAGACGACCTCCTGCACGGTCTGGTGCAGCATCGCCCCGACGAGGTCGACCTCCACGAGGCGCCCGCGGCCGGTACGGCCGCGCTCGGCCAGGGCTGCCGTCGCACCGAGCGCCAGCATCGTGGCGGCGTGGACGTCGGCGACGAAGGGGCCGGCCGGCGTCGGCGGGTCGTCGGCGGTGCCGGTGAGCCAGAGCGCGCCGGTCCTGGCCTGGGCCAGCAGGTCCTGGCCCGGTTTGCGCGGGTCGGGTACATCGGCTCCGTAGCCGCTTGCGGTGCAGTAGACCAGGCGCGGGTTGAGCTCGCGTGCGCGTTCCCACCCCAGGCCGAGCCGGTCCATGACCCCTGGCCGGAAGTTCTGGATGAGCACGTCGGCGCTGCGGATGAGCGCCTCGGCGACCTGCAGGCCGGCGGGATGTTTGAGGTCCACGGCCAGCGAGCGCTTGTTGCGGTTCATCGCCAGGAACTGGGCACTGACGCCGTTGAGGAACGTCGTCCCGGACTGGCGGCCGCGTTCGCCGCTGTCCACCACCTCGACCTTGACGACGTCGGCGCCCAGGTCGCCGAGCATCTCGGCGGCCCACGGGCCCTGCATCATGTGGGCGAAGTCGAGGACGCGGACACCGTCCAGCGGAAGAAGCTGCGCCATGGTGCTCACCTCCCGTCGAAGACCGGCGTGCGCTTCTCCAGGAAGGCGGTGGTGCCTTCCTGGAGGTCATGCGTGGGCAGCGTCTGCTCCACGAGAGCCGTCAGCGCGCGGCGGACCTTCGGCAGCCCGGTGGTGACGAGCTCCTCGTTGAGGAACTTCTTCGTCATCCGGATGGCGTGCGGCGACGCGGCCCGGATGCGCTCGACGGTGGCGCGCACCTCGTCGTCGAGGTCCGCCGGGGCGACGACGCGATTGACGATGCCGAACCGGCGAGCCTCGTCCGCGTCGAGCCGGGCCATCTCGTAGGCGAGCTCGTTGGCGTGCTTGCGGGCGCCGACGTGCGGCGCAACGCCGACGGCCACGGTCGGCCAGGCGCCGATGCGACCCTCGGGCAGGCTGAAGGTCGCGTCCGAGGAGGCGATGGTGAGGTCGCTGACCAGCACCAGCTCACAGCCGCCGCCGAAGGCCAGCCCGTTGACGGCGGCGATCACCGGGTACGGGTGGGTGGCGATCGCCTCGATCGTCCGATACAGCCCGCCGATGAAGAAGTCCATGCCCTGCTCGGGCGTGGCGTGTTCCTGGAACGTGGCGATGTCGTCGCCGGCGCAGAAGGCTCGCCCGGTGCCCGTCAGCACCACCGGGCCCGGGGCGTCATCAGCCGCCCGGGCCAGGTGGTCGGTGATGGCGTGCCAGCCGGACAGGTCGAGCGCGTTGAGCTTCTCCGGCCGCTCGATCCGGATCCAGGCGGTCCCTTCGCGGACCTCGTAACCGACGTACATGCCTTCCCTCTCTGCGGTGATCTACTTGATGGCTCCCGCGCCCCAACCCGCGACCAGGTACTTCTGGACGAACAGGAACGCGATGAGGACGGGGAGGTTGATGAGGACGGCGGCGGCCATCAGCAGCGGCCAGTCCTGCAAGCTGGCGTTGTAGAGATCGTGCAGGGCGATCGGCAGCGTCTTCAGCTCGTCCTGGGTGATCAGCACCCGGGCGAACAGGTAGTCCTCCCAGGCCAGCAGGAACGTGAACACCGAGACGGCGATCAGCCCGGGCACGGCCTGCGGGACCACGACGTACCACGCGCTCTTGACGCGGTTGGCGCCGTCGACGAATGCGGCCTCCTCCAACTCCGCGGGAATGGCCCGGAAGAACGGCTGCAGCAACCACAGGCTGAACGGCACCCCGAACGAGGCGTAGGCGAGGATCATGCCGAGGTAGTTGTTGATCAGCCCGGCCTCCCGGAACATCCCGTAGAGCGGCACGACGATGACGATCGGCGCGAACGTGTAGGCGTAGAGGATGGCGGTGCTGAACGCGCGACTGCCGGGGAAGGGGAAGCGCGTCAGTCCGTAGGCGGCGAGGGCCGATACCGCCACCGACACCGCCGTCGCGCCGGTCGCGATGATGAGACTGTTCTTGGCGTAGCTCAGGAAGTTCGTGGTCTCGAACAACCGCTGGAAGCCGCCGAGGTCCGGCGCCGTCGTGATGAAGGTCGGCGGGTACGAGAACAGCTCGGTCCCCGGCTTCAACGAGGTCAGCGCCATCCAGTAGAACGGGAACCCATTGATCGCGACCAGCACGACGATGCCGGCGACCAGGTACCAGCGGACCCTGCTCAGCCGCTGCAGTGCGGTACTCATGCCGTCTCCTCCCGCTCGCGGTAGAGCGTGCGCAGATAGACCGTGGTGAAGATCATCAGCAACACGAACAGCACCATCGCCACCGCGGCGCCGGAGCCCAGCCGGGCCTCGCCGAAGATGCGCTGGAAGGTCAACACCGGCAGGGTGCGCACTTCGGTGCCGGTACCGGCGAACAAGTACACGATGTCGAACTTGGTGAACATGAACATGAAGCGCAGCAGGATCAGCGTGTAGAGCACCGGCTTCAGCTCGGGCAGCACGATGTGCCAGAACCGGCGCCACGCCCCAGCGCCGTCCACAGTGGCCGCCTCGACCGTCGACGGGTCGATGGTCTGCAGCCGGGCCAGCACGCTGATGACGATGAACGGGGTGAACATCCAGACCGAGACCACGACCAGCGACCAGAAGACGAGGTTCGGGCTGAGCAGGTTCGGCGGCTCCGAGCCGGGCCAGACCTTGTCGACGAACCACGAGTACGCTCCGGTCGTCGGGTCGAGCAACCAGCGCCACACCAGCGCCACGACGATCGACGGCACCATGTAGGGCGCCAGGGCGAACAGCCGGATCACGCTGCGGCCCCGGAAACGCTGATGAAGCATCAGGGCGATCAGCACCCCCAGCACCAACTGCAGGCCCACCGTCAGGCCCGCGTACCAGACGGTGGTGCGCACGCTGTCCCAGAAGTGCGGAGCCTTGAGCAGCCCGACGTAGTTGTCGAACCCGACGGCGCTGAACTTCGGCAGGTAGGCGTGTGCATCGGTGAAGCTGAGCCGTACCAGGTAGCCGATCGGCGCGGCGATGACGCCGAGCACCAGGAAGAACGCCGGACTGAGCAGGAGGGCGCCCCAGAACCAGCCGGGCATGCGACGCCGGGGTGCAGGGGCGACACCACGGGTCCCGGCGCGGGGCGCGCTGGTCGTCGTTCGCGTCAGAGACATCGTCGTTCCCTTCGCGCTTCTCGGTCGCGGTCAGTCGTCGTAGAGCGGGGAGAGCAGCTCGTCGGCGCGGGCCTGGGCGTCGGCCATCGCTTCGTCGATGTCCTTGTCGTTCTCGACCACCTCGCTGACCATGTCGACGAGGATCTCCGAGCCGTAGAGGTCGCTCAGGTACGGGAGCTCGAGGTCGGAAGGCTGGGTGACCATCAGGGGATACGCCCGGCCGGACTCGAGCATCTGGCGCTGCATGTCGATCCAGAAGCCCCAGGTCCGCACCTCGGGCAGGGCCTGGTACTCGGGATCGTCGAACGTCGACGCGCGCACCGGCAGCAGCTGGGTGGGCACGCTGCCGATCCAGCGGCGGTAGTTCTGCCGCTCGAAGAAGAAGGAGAGGAAATCCGCGGCGGCCTCGGCGTCCGGGGAGTCCTTGAAGACCACCCACGGCTCGGCGTCGAGCTGGGTGATCCACTCGTCACCGGACGGGCCGACCGGTCGGTTCGGTGCCACCTTGATGTCCTTGCCGGGCACCAGGTCCGGCGCTTGGTCCTCGAAGGTGTAGGTCGCCCGGCCGAACGAGAAGATCGTCGCGGCCTCGCCGCGGGCGAGTGCGCTCAGGCTGTCGGCGTAGGTCTGTGACGACCACGCCGGCGACAGCGCGCCGCTGTCGCGCAGTTCCACCCAGTACTCCAGCACCTCACGCATCTGCGGCGTGTCGATGGTCACGTGCCCGTTCCGGTCGAACAGGCGCCCGCCGTTGGAGCCGAGCCAGAGGTAGACCTCTTCGTTGACGTTGTGCGCGGCGTCCCCGGCCAGCATGAGCCCATGGGCGCCGTCGTTGGCTTCGGACACCGCCTCCCACTGCTCGATCGAGTCGTCCCAGGTCTCGAGGTCTTCCGGGGTGCCCGCACCGGGTGCCTTCGCGTACAGGTCGGCGCGGTAGACGACGGAGTCGGTGCCCCACGCGTGCACCACCCCGTAGTCGTGCCCGTCGGGCAGTTCGAACATCTCGCGCAACTGCGGCAGGTAGTCGTCGCCGAGGGAGTCGACCACCTCGTCCAGCGGGACGAGGAGATCTTGCGCATAGAGCGTGCGGACGAACATCGGCTCGACCTGGGTGATCTCGGGCAGGTCGCCGGCGGCGAGGGCGGCTTGGAACTTCACCTGCAGATCACCCCAGCCGACCGACTCCTGCGTGATGGTCACGTCGGGATGGGCGGCCTCGTAGTCGGCGATGATCTCGTTGAGCGCCTCGACGGTGGTCGGTGTCGATTCGGTGTGCCAGACGGTGATCTCGACCCGGCCGTCGTCGGTCGTGTCACCGCCGCAGCCGACGAGCGCCGCCGCCAACGACGTGGCTGCCGCGGCAGTGGCGATCCGGACGGGGTATCGGCCCTTCGCGCGCATGTGGCCTCCCTTGGCGACATCGTGCGGTGCGGGTGGGGGCTGGTGGGTGGAACAGTGGATGGGGGATCACATGGGATGGAAACCGGTATCCGCCGATGATGGACATCGGGTTTCGTCATGTCAAGACCTCACTGCGACGGATTCAAGCGCCCCTTTGGTCCCGTGACCTGGCCGCTGTGCGTGTGCTCGAGCAGGGAGATGTGGCAGCAATCGTCAATGGCTTGACATTGCTGACATACCCGGACCGATCGAGGATGGAGGCATGACTCAACGCCGTCGGGTCGTCATCCTCGTGGCCGATCACTTTCAGCCGCTGGACGTGATCGGTCCGGCCGAGGTGTTCGCAGGTGCCGATCAGCTACGCCGGGGCAGCTACGACGTCGTGGTGGCCTCGCCGGTAGGCGGCTTGGTGCGCAGCGACTCCGGGGTCGTCGCGCTGGACTCGGTGGCCGTGTCGGAGCTCGATCAGGGTCTGGACACCTTGCTGGTGGGTGGTGGCTTCGGGGCGCGGCACGTCGGCCCGGACGATCCGGTGCCGGCGCTGGTGCGGGCGCTGGCCCCGCAGTGCCGACGGGTGGCCTCGGTCTGTACCGGGGCGTTCGTCCTGGCGGCCGCGGGCGTCCTGGACGATCGACGGGCGGCGACGCATTGGCGCGCGGCTGAAGAGCTCGCCGCCCGCTATCCCGCCGTGCGCGTGGACGCCGAA
>NZ_DAHVSH010000035.1:0-9087 GCF_027324685.1 Haloactinopolyspora sp. | reverse complement strand
TGACCCCACTCCCACACGTCACGACGACACCGCGCGCAGCGCTGGAAGCGGTGATCGGCCGCGCACTACGACGTCCGCCGTGTTTCGTGTCGTTCTCCGGCGGCCGCGATTCTTCGGCGGTCCTCGCCGTGGCGACGGAGGTGGCGCGTAGGGAAGGGCTGCCCGACCCGGTTCCGGTCACCGAGGTGTACCCGGAGGTGGACGACACCGACGAGTCGGCCTGGCAGGACATGGTGATCGAGCATCTCGGTCTGGCCGACTGGGTGCGAATTTCGATCTACGGCGCGAGCGATCTGTTGGGCGAGGTGGGTCAAGCCGGATTGCTGCGTCGTGGGCTGCTGTGGCCACCGGCGTTTCACGTCAAGCAGGCGTTGTTCACCGCGGCTGCCGGGGGAACCCTGCTCACCGGTGAGGGCGGCGACGAGGTCATCGGCGCACACCGGGTCACTCCGCTGACGTTGCTGGTGGGCAAGCGCCGGCCCGCCTCGCGGGCTCTGCTGTCGGCGTCGGCGGCGGCGCTCATGCCAGGTCCGATACGCCGGGCCGCCGCACGGGCGGAGATGCTTCGATCCGGCTATCAATCCTGGCTGCGGCCGGACGTCGCCAAGAAGCATCACCGCTTGCTGGCCGCGGACGAAGCCGGCGAGCCATTGCGGTGGGACCGAGCGACGTGGTGGTTACGACACCGTCGGGCGGTTCACGCGGTTCTCGGTTGCTACCACGCGCTGGGCGCCGAGCACAGTGTCACGGTGGCGCATCCGCTGCTCGATCACGACTTCCTGGCCGCCCTGGCAGCCGCCGGTGGACGGTGGGGTTATGCCGGCCGGACGGCGCTGATGCGCCGGCTGTTCGCCGACGTGTTGCCCGACGAGATCCTGCGCCGCACGAGCAAGGCGTCGTTCGACCGCGCCTACATGGGCGAAGCGACCCGCGAGTTCGCCCGCGCCTGGGACGGCAGCGGTGTCGACCCGGATCTGGTCGACCCCGAGGCGCTGCGCCAGGCGTGGCTGTCGGACGAGCCGTCCACGCTCAGCGGGCTTTTGTTGCAATCGGCATGGCTGGCGAGCAGGCCCGCCACGGTCACCGGAGGTACAGCGTGAGGTCACCGGTGGCTGTGGCGCGCGCCGTCCCCGCGCGGGACTGGCCGGGGGTGTTGATGGCGGCAGCGGTGGCCGTCATCGTCGAGATCGGCCTGCGGACGATGACGCTGCCGCGGCTGGCGAAGCTGCTCGGCGTGCCGTTGCGCCTGGACGACGGCGACGCCGTCATGCCTGAGCCGGGCGTGCTGCGGGCCCGGCCGTGGGTGCGTCGCCGGCTGCGTGCCACCAGGCGGGTCATGCGTCACTGGCCGTTCGGCGACACGTGCCTGCGCCGTGCGCTGGTCAGTGGCCACCGGCTGCGGCGCCTGCACCCCGCGCTGCGGGTGGGGGTGGCGAAGATCGACGGCCGGATTCAGGCACACGCGTGGCTGGAGGTCAATGGCGTGAGCCTCGACCCGGCCGGCGCTGCCGCCTACCGCACGCTGGAGACCGTACGTCCGGGAGGCGGGCCGCGATGACCGTACGTGAGCTCGAGGTCCACGCGCTGTACGGGCTGACGGTGGCCTCCGAGGTGCCGCTGCACCAGTCGCGCGCCGTGCAGCCATCGGGCGAGCCCGACCTGGTGATCCGGTGGGGTGAGCCGATCCCGCGCCGTTCCACGCCGCCGGAGGGACGGGTGCTGGCGCACCTGGAGACCGACCAGCCCTACTACACGTTCACCGTCACCGAGTCCGGCGAGTACGTGCTGCGCTTCTACCGGGTGTGCGACTTCGTCGTTGCGCCGTCGATGCGCCGGGTGTGGATGCACGTCGTCGACGGTGCCGACGCCGGCGTGGCCGGTGTGCTGGCCGCTGGGGCGTTGTTGTCGTTCGTGTTGACGATGCGGCGGCAGCTGGTGCTGCACGCCAGCGCCGTCCAGGTCGGCGACTCGGCGGTGGCCTTCGTAGGGCGCTCCGGTATGGGCAAGTCGACCATGGCGGGGTTGATGTGCGCGGACGGAGCCACGTTGATCACCGACGACGTGCTGCGCCTCGACCACGACGGCGCCGGCTACCGCTGTCGGCTGGGTGCGACGGAGTTGCGGCTGCGAAAAGCGGCCGCCGAGTTGATCGAGAAGTTCCCGGTCGCTCCGGCGAGCCGGGTGACCAGCGATGCCCGCGACGCGGTGCGGCTGGAAAGCGCCCAGCGCGACGACGTTCCGCTGAGCGCGGTGATCGTGCCGGTGCCGGATCGGGAGCGGACGAAGGTCGAGGTCACCCGGCTACGGCCGATGGACGCGCTGATCACGGTGCTGTGTTTCCCCCGGCTGCTCGGCTGGACCGACCGTGCCGTCCTGGACCGACAGTTCCACGACACCGCTGGGTTGGTGGAGACCGTGCCGGTGCTGCAGGCCTACGTGCCGTGGGGACCACCGTTCCCGGACGGCATCGCCGCCGCTGTCGTCGACGAAGCGTTCGGGGTTCGCGCGGCTCCTGTCGTGCGTTGAGCCGGTCAGTCCGTGCCGGACTCCATGGCGGCGCGGTCGAGCCATTCGTCGTCGGCCGTGGGCTCACCGCCGGCGGCGATCGCCTGCGCGCCACCTTGCGGCATGGCGCCGATCAACCCGGTGGAGGCGGCCTGGGCGGCTCCGATGAACTCCGGCTGCGTGGTGCCGACCAGTCCGAGGTTCGCGTACTGCTCGAGCTTGGCGCGCGAGTCGGCGATGTCGAGGTTGCGCATGGTCAACTGCCCGATCCGGTCCACCGGGCCGAAGGCCGCGTCCTCGGTGCGCTCCATCGAGAGCTTGTCCGGGTGGTAGCTGAAGGCGGGGCCGGACGTGTCCAGGATCGAGTAGTCCTCGCCGCGCCGCAGCCGTAGCGTCACCTCACCGGTGACCGCCGCGCCGACCCACCGCTGCAACGACTCGCGCAGCATCAGCGCCTGCGGGTCGAGCCAGCGGCCCTCGTACATCAACCGGCCCAGCCGGCGTCCCTCGTTGTGGTAGCTCGCCAGGGTGTCTTCGTTGTGGATCGCGTTGACCAGTCGTTCGTAGGCGATGTGCAGCAGCGCCATGCCCGGCGCCTCGTAGATGCCGCGGCTCTTGGCCTCGATGACGCGGTTCTCGATCTGGTCGGACATCCCCAGGCCGTGCCGCCCGCCGATGGCGTTGGCCTCCAGCACCAGGTCGACCGGGCTGGCGAACTCCTTGCCGTTGACGGTGACCGGGCGGCCTTGGTCGAACCCGATCGTGACGTCCTCGGGGACGATCTCGACGTCGGGGTCCCAGAACCGCACACCCATGATCGGGTCCACCGTCTCGATACTGACGTCGAGGTGTTCCAAGGTCTTGGCCTCGTGGGTGGCGCCCCAGATGTTGGCGTCGGTGGAGTAGGCCTTCTCGGGACTGTCGCGGTATGGCAGGTCGCGGGCGAGCAGCCACTGCGACATCTCCGTGCGCCCGCCGAGCTCGGCGACGAAGTCCGCGTCCAGCCACGGCTTGTAGATACGTAGGCTCGGGTTGGCGAGCAGGCCGTAGCGGTAGAAGCGCTCGATGTCGTTGCCCTTGAACGTCGAGCCGTCGCCCCAGATCTGGACGTCGTCCTCGAGCATCGCGCGCACCAGCAAGGTTCCGGTGACGGCGCGACCCAGCGGCGTGGTGTTGAAGTACGGCCGCCCCGCCGAGCGAATGTGGAACGCACCGCAGGTCAGTGCGGCCAGACCCTCCTCGACCAGTGCGGCTCGGCAGTCGACCAGGCGCGCGAGCTCGGCGCCGTAGGCCAGCGCACGGCCGGGCACCGACGCGATGTCGGGCTCGTCGTACTGCCCGATGTCGGCGGTGTACGTGCACGGGACGGCGCCGTGCTCGCGCATCCACGCGACCGCGACAGAGGTGTCGAGGCCGCCGGAGAAGGCGATGCCGATGCGCTCGCCCTTGGGTAGGGAGGTGAGAACCTTGGACACGTAGAAAGATTATGCACGGTTATGCATGAACATGCAACGGTGGTGGCGCTCAGCGTGGCAGTGAGCGGATCTGCCTTGTCGCTTTCACCTGCAAGTGCAACACTTGACACTTGTAGGTGAAACTCCGGAGGCTGCCGTGTCCACTCTTACCGTGACGACCCGCCAAGAGCAGATGGCACGTGAGTTCGTTGCCCAGGCGCCCGAGCCTCGGTTCACGGCGCTCAGTGAAGAGGCGGAGGTCGAGATCCCCGATGCGCTGGGCAACTTGATTCGCCAGGTGCTTCGCACCATTGCTGAAGGTGGCTCCGTGACGCTGAAGACGCTTCCGCAAGAGCTCTCCACCACGGTCGCGGCTGCGGAGCTCGGCGTATCCCGCCCGACGCTCATGCGAATGATTCGCGACGGCGAGATCCCGGCTCACAAGGTGGGCACACATCACCGCCTCAACCTCTCCGACGTTGTCGAGTTTCGTCGTGTGCAGCTTCAGCGTCAACGTGCTGCCTTCGACGAACTGCGGCAAATCGAAGACGATCTTGACGTTGAGTGAGTGCCATCCACGGTTACCCTGTGTCGCATGATCACTCGCGTGCTGGCGGACGCGAACGTCTTGTACTCTCGGACGCTACGCGACTGGTTGATCTTGATTCAGCTGGAGTCCGGCGGCGGATTGTATGAGCTTTGCTGGACCGAGGACATCATGGCCGAGGTGGTCTACAACTACCGGCGCCAACATCCGACAGCTGACGGGGCAGTCATCACCAAGATTCGCGACCGAATCACCGCTGCGCTCGGCAACGGCCGCATTGACAACTTCACCATTGACGGCTCCTTCGCTGGATCAGACAAGAACGATCAGCACGTCCATGCTGCCGCCGTCGCGGCCGGTGCTGCATATGTCATCACCGCTGATACCGGGTTCACGTCGCCCGACATCGACCTGGACAGCCTGCCCTACGAGGTACACACCCCGGACAGCTTCCTCGTCCTGGTCGACGACTCTGCCCCACACCATGTACGAGAGGTCACGCGAAGACAGAGAAGCACTGGGAAGCCAAGCCACGGTCGATGAGCCTGGTCGATGCGCTGAAAGCCGCGAATTGCCCAGCCTTTGCTCAACGGGTTCTTGAGCATTTGTGTCATCTTCCGCTGGATCGCCGACAGACCTAGTCGGCCACGCGACCGATGAAGTGCGTCGTGAGGTGGGGTTCGATTTGCGATCGGCCCGATCACGCCAGCGTGGTCCACACGGTGAGGCCTACTCGCCGGTCGACTCCTGCTGCGGGCCGGGCGCGCACAGGAAGAACGTGCGGTCACGGGTGACCCACGGCGTCGCTGCGAACACGACCGGGAAGCCGTGCTCGGCGAGCATCCGGTAGAACTCGTCCTCGGCCGGCCAGAAGGACTCGGTGTTGTTCCACGACGCGGTCAGCCGCGTCTTCCAGCCCTTCTCGTTGTAGAGGCGGCCGGTGTAGCCGTTCTGGACGACGGGGTCGGAGAGCTTGAACGTGGGGTTGTCGGTGGCGACGTGGGTGTCGATGACCACCGGGGAGCCGTTGCGGGCCATCTTGATGAGCAGGCTCATCTGGTCGTCGACCGTCAGGTGGTACCACAGGCCGAGACAGAGCACGAGGTCGAAGCCGGTCAGGTCGAACTCGCGGACGTCTTGCTTGATCCAGGTGATGCGAGAGTCGTCGGGGAATCGATCGTCGCGCGCGTCGACAGCGGTCACCGTCCAGCCGGCGTCGGCGGCGCGCCGGGCGTAGCCACCGTGCCCGGCGCCCAAGTCAACGAGGCGTCCGGGCTGAAAGGTGCTCAGCACCGCATCGAAGACTTGATGGCGACGTGCGCTGATGGCCGGGGTCGTGTTTCGTTTCCGCATAGCTCGCGACGCTACCCGCCGATGGCCGGTCGCGCATGGACGATCGAAGCCTCGCCGACGATGATCACGACGTGGGCTCGAGGTAGGCCGTTGCTTGCAGCCGGAACAGCTCGGCGTAGTGCCCGTCGAGGGCCATCAGTTCCTCGTGCGTGCCGTGTTCGGTGACGCGCCCGCCGTCGAGGACGTAGATGCGATCGGCGGTGCGCACGGTGGAGAACCGATGCGAGATGAACAGCACGCTGCGCCCGCCCAGCAGTTCGCGCAACGACTCGAACAGTGCGTACTCGGCCCGCGGATCCAGCGACGACGACGGTTCGTCCAGGATGACGAACGGCGCGTCGCGGAAGAACGCCCGCGCGAGCGCGACGCGCTGCCACTGGCCCAGCGACAGATCACGCCCGCCTTTGAACATCCGGGACAGGAAGGTGTCCCATCCCTGCGGCAGCGACTCGATGACGTCGTCGATGCCGGAGCGCTGTGCCGCGCGGGCGATGGCGTCGTCGTCGGCGAACTGCTCCACCCGGCCGAGCCCGATGTTCTCGCGAGCGGTCAGGTGGTAGCGCACGAAGTCCTGGAACACGACGGCGATCGATCGCCGCAGTTCGGCGCGAGCGTAGCTGCTGACGTCCACGCCGTCCCAGCGGATCGCTCCGCCGTCGGGCTCATACAGGGTGGCCAACAGTTTCGCCAGTGTGGTCTTGCCCGAACCGTTCTCCCCGACCAGTGCGACGATCTCGCCGGCCTCCAGACGCAGGGACACGTCGTCCAGCGCCGGCTGCTGGCTCCCCGGGTAGGTGAACGTCACGCCGTCGGCGGTGAGCGTGCCGAACGTCGCAGGTGCCGGTGCGCCGGCCTCGGCCTGCTCGGCCGCGGGGCGCATCGACACGAAGTCCGCCAGGTCGTCGAGGAACAGGCCGGACTCGAAGATCTGCTGCGCGCTCTTGAACAACGTCGTCACCTGAGCGGCGAGCAGCCGGATGGCGATGATCGCCGCACCGGCCTCGGCCAGGGTGACCCGGCCGCGGCCCACCAGCCACACCAGTGCCATCAGCGTCGCGGCGAGGAAAGCCGCGGAGGCGGCATTGCCCACCACCGCGAGCCGGGTGCGCCGGCGCAGGTGACCGCGCAGGTCAGTGGTGTAGGCGTCGTAGACGTCGTCGAAGCGTTCGCGCAGCGTGCGGGACAGCCCGTAGGCACGGATCTCCTTGGCCTCGTCGCGCCCGGTCTGGATCAGTCCGAGATAGTGGCGCATCCGCAGCCGTGGCGTCTGGCTGACGGTGAAGTCGAACTCGAGCCGACTCTCGGAGCGGCTGGTGAAGAACAGCGGCACCCCGGCCAGCAGCAGTAGCGGCAGCAGCACCGGCTCCAGGCTGACGATGGCCACCGACAGGCCGACGCATCCCGCAGCGCCGCCCACCAGGCCCACCAGGCCCTGGGTGAGCTGGTGCGGGCGGCTCAGCGCGTTGGTCTGTACTCGTTCTAGGCGGTCGTAGAAGCCCGGCGACTCGAACGCGCGCAACCCGACGGCGCCGGCGACGTCGAGCATCTGCTGCCACGTCGATCGCATCACCAGCTCGGAGAGCAGCCGCTGCTGGTTGGTCCGCACCGCGGCCGACACGGCGACGACGGCGGTGATCGCGGCCAGCAGCAGCACCGGCACCAAGACATGGCTGCTGCCGGCCGCGCCCTCGGTCACGTCGAGGATCGCGTCCAGCACCATCTTGACCACCAGCACCTGCGCGGCGATGACGGCGGCGCCGAGCAGCTGCAGCGCGGTGGTGACGATGAAGGCCCGGCGATCGGCCGACCACGACAGGCGCAGGCTCTGGCCGATCAGGGCACGCATGCGACCGACCGTCTTGCGTCTGCGCCTGGCGGTGGCCGCCAGCGCGATGTAGTCGTCGCCGTCTGGGTCGGGCAGCTCCGGCTCAGGAGCCGTGGCGCGCGTCGTCACGGCGTAGCCCCGGCCTGCGTCTCGACCTGGCGCAGGTACGTCTCGAGGGATTCCAGGCTGGCCGGGCGCCGCTGCGCCGGTCTTGCGTCCTGGTCGCCGCCGGGTAGCCGGTTGGCGATCCCGCGCAGGCTGCGTCGTCCGATGGCCGCCCAGGTACGTGGGCTGGTGGAGCGAGCGGAGCGGGCCATGAACCGGGCCGGCGAAGCCTCCTCGCGCAGCGTCGGCACCGGCCAGAGACGGTCGACGGTGCGCAGAGCTGCTCGTAGCCCGGGCGTGATGCCCAGGGCGCGGTGGATGTCCGACGGCAGCGGGGTCTGCAGCAACGTCCGGGCCCGGGCCAGGACGATGCCCAGCGCCGGCGCGGCACCCCAGGCGACGGCGCGCGTGACGAGCTCGTCCCAGTCGGTGACGCGACGAGCGAGCTGGTCGACGTCCAGGATGAGCAGCATCCGGTGCGCACCGGTCAACGCGGCGTGCAGGCCGACGTGTGCGACGGCGTCGGCGTCGGCGAGCGTCCAGGCCGACGACAGCCCCACAGGCAGCTGGACACGTCGGGCGAGCAGCTCGTCGGTGGGCACCGTGAACTCGCTTCGCGTGGACGCCATGTTGATGACCGACCAGTGCAGGTCGATCAGCATTCCGGACGGGCTGACCCAATGCATCTCGCCCGGCGTGCCAGGGTTGATCAGCATGTCGTGGTAGTCGATGACGTTCCAGCCGGCGTCGAGGAAGCGCGCGGTCACGTCGCGCAGTGCCGACGGTGCGACCAGCACGTCCACGTCGGTGTAGGTGCGCAAACCTGGCGCGGGATGGGCGTGCTCGGACAGCACCGGTCCCTTGACCACGGCCCAGTCGATGCCGTCGAGGATGGTGTGCAGGCCGTCCAGGACCACGGAGGTCCCGAGGTGCTTGGACATGGCGGCGTCGCGGTCGGGCTTGAGCTCGGCGGCGAGGTCCGGGTCGTGCGGACGCAGCAGCACGTGAGCCAGCGGCGCGACGCGGTGGTGCCGCACCGCGGGAACGAACGAGGCGCGAGCCAGGCCGTCGACCAGGATGGGCGGCCGGCCCACGCAGACGTCGACGATGGCCGCGGACACCGCGTCCAGCCGTGCGGTGGCCCGTCGAGATCGTGACGGTGCAGGTCGGGAACGCGCCGCCGATCGGCGAGAGCGCGACGATGCCCGTCGCGCGTGCGCAGGTGTGTGAACCGACCGCGCAGAGCGCGAGGTCGAGCGATTCATGAGCCCCCCAGCATCACGAGGCCGGCGCCCCCC
>NZ_DAHVSH010000031.1:0-19608 GCF_027324685.1 Haloactinopolyspora sp. | reverse complement strand
CCCGTTCACGGGTACGGTTGAACACACCAATCCCCTCCCTTGTGGGGTGTGGTTTGGGACCACCGGGGACGGGACGGTTTCTGAGGCCTGTAGCCCGTCCCCGGTGGGGTTTCAGTGAGGGACGCCGGTCACGTCCCGCTTGCCGTTGCGGATGCCGAGCTGATCAGCGGCGATCATCAGACACGCCGCCAGCCGCCACAGCACCTTCGGTTCTGTGGACACCACCGTCGTGGTGGCCGGGTCGGGGTGCAGGCCGGTCAGGTGCACCCCACCGTCGATCACGTCAACACTCACGTCGTTGTCGAGGTAGAGCACACCCGCCGACCCGGCCAGATACCCCGCCACGACTCAGGCAGCCTTGCTGTCGCCGGACTTCGCGTCAGCCGCACCGGCCTTGGCGTCGGTCCGGGCGCCCTTGCTCGGGGCCTGCACACCGGTGGCCTTGAACGAGAACGCCAACCGGCCACGAGCACCGCGCTCATCGATGTACGGCGTCACCGTCATGCCCGTGAACTCCACCGGCCGGAACGGCATCCCCGGAATCTCATCCGGCAACGACGGGCACACCTCAGCCAACAGCTTCACCGTGACCTCACCCTGACCCTTACGAGCATCCGGGTCCGGGTCCATCACCCGCACCTGCCACATCCGCAGATTCGTGTTCTTGTCGATCTGCTGGACCCGGTTGTCCTTCGTGGACCGGTCGAAGTCATCCACCTGCGTGACCTCACCCACGGCGAACGCGCCGTACGGGAACACCTGGTCGAAGCTGATCGGGATCGGACCTTGCAGTGCCATCACTGCCTCCTTCTGTCGGTTCGGGCACCACCGAGTGTGGTACCAGCGATACCACTTGTACCAACAAGCGGTGATCATTACCGTGCCACGTTGAGAAGCGCTCGTCAAGAGGATTCGATAGGCTTGTTGGTACAAGCCCTATGGGAGGAACGTTGACCAGCGAAAACTCGCCACGACGAGCCGCCAGCGGCTTCTTGCGTGGGACGGTCGCCGACGATCTGCGGCGCGCCATCGTTACCGGTGACTTGGCACCGGGCGAATCCTTACCGACCGAAAAGGACCTGATCGCGCGCTATGGCGTATCGCGCAACACGGTCAGAAGTGCTCTGAGCGCACTTGAGAATGAGGGTCTGATCACCAGCAGCCAGGGACGGGGACGACGGGTTCGCAAACGCGAGCCGGTTTGGATCTACGCTTCGCGCTCTGAGAGCCATGCGCGGCGACGTCCGATGGGTGTCGACTCTTGGGTTGACGACATGCGCTCCCAGGGGCGCGAGCCCCGAACAGACATCGAGGTCGCCGTTGTCCACGCACCGGTCGAAGTCTCCGAGCGGCTCAAGTTGGACAACGGAGCCTTGGTAGCCGTGCGTCGGCGAACTCGGTTCGCCGACGACCAACCGTGGAATCTGAACGACTCGTACTACCCGATGTGGCTGGCGCAAGAGGTCGCGGCCATTCTCGACCCTGCCGACATGACGCCCGGCCTCACCGTCCATTTGGCCGACCACGGCTATGTGCAGGAGTACTACAACGACGAACTGACCTGCCGGATGCCGACGCCGGAAGAGGCACAGGCGTTGAACATCGGCGTAGGCATCCCCGTCATGTGCCACACCCGGACGGGCAGCACCAAGGATGGGCCGATCAGAGTCACCATCACGATCATGCCAGGTGACCGGCACCGCCTCCTGTACGAAGTCCCAGCATGAGACGCATCGAACGAGCCGACGCGGCGGACCTCCAATCGTTCTTGGACGTACTCGCTGACGCCAGTTCGCGCCTGCACCGACGTGGCATCGACCAGTGGCCGGTGCGATTCGACGCCAGCAAGGTCCTGCCGGACATCAAGGCAGGGCACGCATTCGTCGTGCGGGACGGCGGCAACATCATCGCCACGGCAATTCTCACCCCTCACGGCGACCGGGACTTCTGGACGCACGCGGAACTCGCGCAACCCGCCTTCTACGTCGCTAAGGTCGCCACACTTGGAGGGCACACCGGCATTGGAGCAGCTGTCCTCGACTGGTGTGGCCGACAGGCCGCCCGCGAAGGCGCCGATCTCCTTCGGCTCGACGCGTGGCGAACCAATACTCGTCTTCACCACTACTACGTCAGCCAAGGGTTCTCGCACGTCCGGACGGTGACGCTGGCGCACCGAAACTCGGGAGCGCTGTTCGAGCGACCTGCCAAAGACATCACGACGGATGCCATGCATCAGCACCAGGTCACGAACGATCTTCCGACGGAGCAAGAACACACGTCGCTCCGTTGAATCCGGAGCAGGCTTCCGGACGAACCGCAGGTCGTGAGATCGGACCGGACTCCCGCCGGGGCATGATCACCGCAGACCAACTGAGCCGTGACAACATGGGGCCTCGAAGCATCGGTGAGAACTTTCTTTACTCCGTCAAGGCGGCGCGCCTACGGCGCACCGCAGCACGCCCGGCCTGCGCCGGGCGTGCGGCCTAGCGGCCGTTCCGGGCGCGACCGGGCGTGCAGGTACGGAAAAAGGCCGGTGACGAAGTGAGAGACGTTCTCACCGCCACCGGCCCGGTGATGCATACCGGAACACGACGACGCTACCCATCGCGTATCCGACACCACGGCAGCCGACCCGGCCACATCGAACAGTGCAGTACCGCCGAATCTGAACCGTGGACCGGCTGCGTGATCCCCCCATCCCCCTCATGTCTGGATGATCGGCCACCGCTGCCCGAGTCAAGGGCGACCTTCGGTCGTCGCTCCGCGATCTTCGACCCTTGACACGCACAGCGTCGGCCTAAGAGCTGGCAGTTATGAGGGGGATGGGGGGAGAGTGGCGCGGGCGCATGACTCGGATGGGCAGTCAGCAGATCGTCAGCGCCGAAGCCAACAGGCACCGACACTCGACGGCAACCGACGACACGTTTGCCAAGGCCAGCGACGACAACCGCGAACAGCACGAACCGACCGAGAGCGCTGGCTGATCCTGATAAGGAAGAGGTCCCTGGTTCAAGTCCAGGTAGGCCCACCCAGGTCATCGGCCCTATCGATCCGCTCGGTAGGGCCTTTTCCATCCCCGGCCTTCACGCAGGCACCCCGCGAAGCAGCCGGAGCGCGCACGCGTTCCACGCGCCCCGGCTGTGCCGCGCGAGCCTTACTCGGCCGGCGGAGCGTCTTGTTGGAGCTGCTCGTCCGCCGGTGGTTCGTTGAGTTGTTGTTCGTCGGCCGGCGGCTGCTCGTCCTCCGGTTCGTCCTGCGGTGGGTCCTCGGCTGGCGGATCTTCGGCGGGCGGGTTCTCGCTGGACGGGTCTTCGGTGGACGAATCCTCGTCGGACGAATCCTCGTCGGGCGAATCGTCGGCCGGCGGCTCGTCGCGCTGCTGCTCGTCGCCCGGTGAATCCTCGCCCTGCGTTCCGCCGTCCTCGCGGTCCTGCTGATCGGTATCGTCGTCGGGACCGCTCGGGCGGTCCGAGTCTTCCGAATCGTCCGTGTCCGAGCCGCTGGACGTGCTGCCCCCGAAGACCGAGGTGCCGCTACCGCTCTCGTTGCGCACGATGTCGGCCATGGGCTTGCCGGCCAGCAGCTCGATCGCCGTCACGGTGCCGGCCAGAAGCACGAACACCGCGACGATGCTCAACACGATCCTGCGGATGCCGTACCGCTCGACCATCGCATCCCACGCTGCACGCAACCGTCCGACCGGCCGGTCATCGTCATCGTCATCGAACTGAGTGTCCTGGACGGTGTCGTCCTCGACGGCGTTGACGTGTTCTGCGGTGATCGGCTCGAGATCAACCCGCGTGGCATCGGGCACGGGCAGATCTGTGGCGCCGAACTCGCGGGTGCGGTGTGCGCGTACCACGACGGGCCCGACCTCTTTCACCTTCTCCGCCGTGCGATGGATGAAAGAGGAGTACATGTAGTTGCCCAGCACGGTCAGGATGCTGAGCAGACCCATGCCGAGCACGGTCCCCCACACGCCCACGAAAGACAGCAGCGCCGTGGCGCTGACCGCCGTCAACGCGCTCGCCGTCATCTGCAGAACCGATGGGCGCTCAGGCTTGTCAGGGGCCGTCTGCCTCGTCTCGGTCACGGCCCCGGACGGACCGCGATCGCGGTCTCTCGGCTCGGGGGAATGTGCGGTACTCACGCCCCTTAATCGTATGTCGGCGAGCGCCTCGTTCAGACAGCCGTGCGCTGTATTTTCCGTCACTGATCGATGTCTGCCACCGGCGTCGAACTGTGGACAGGTCATCGCCCGCATCGGCCTTCCAGCGGGGCATCTACCTCCTGACGAGGTAGCGCAGATGGGTCACGCCTCGACCTTCCACGACGGTGACCGGCCCCTCGAGCTGCACCGGAGGCGAGTCGTACTCGGCGAACAGCGACGTCCCGCTGCCAAGCACGACGGGTACGAGCTCGATG
The DNA here is from genome assembly GCF_027324685.1 of Haloactinopolyspora sp. Taxonomy (NCBI): domain Bacteria; kingdom Bacillati; phylum Actinomycetota; class Actinomycetes; order Jiangellales; family Jiangellaceae; genus Haloactinopolyspora; species Haloactinopolyspora sp. Next base: position 15,183 of record NZ_DAHVSH010000031.1, on the reverse strand, counting down.
CCGACCTCGTCGAGCAAGCCTGCTTCGAGGCACTGCCGGGCCATCTGTCCACCGTTGACGACGACGTCCTTGTCGCCGGCCAGGGCCCTCGCGCGAGCTACGGCCGTCTCGATGCCGTCGGTGACGAAAACGAAGTTGTCGTCGTCCTCCGGCCGGTCATGGGGACGTTGATGGGTGAGAACAACCGTGGTGACGTCGATCGGGTGGCGTCCGCCCCAGGCGTTGGTGAAATCGTAGAGGTGCCGGCCGACGACCAACGCGCCGATGTTCTCCCACTCCGGTTTGATCAGCGCAGCGCTCGCCGCCGAGATCCGGGGCGACGGTACGTCCGGGCTGGCCGAGGGAAGCTCGACCTCGCCGTTGCCGTACCACTGGAACAGCAGGTCGAAACCGCTGTCCTGGGGTCCTGCGATGTACCCGTCGAGCGACATCGTCGCCCCGGTGATGATCTTTCCCATGGCCTGTCTCCTTCGCAATCGCTGGCCTCTCGTCGATGCGTCGTCCAGCGCGCCGTCATTTCGACAGGTCGTTACCCGGCTTTCGTCGTACCAGCACGACGGTTCGGACGACGATGCCGACGGCGAACATGGCCAGGCCGGCGACGACCGATGGCCACGGCAGCGTCGAGACCAGGAGCACGCAGCCGAACGCGCCGAGCACACTGAGCCAGCGCCACCGGCGCTGCTGCACGAGTGTGTAGGCGGAGGCGTTGGCGATGGTGTAGTAGACGAGGACCCCGAAGGACGAGAACCCGATAGCGCCGCGCACGTCGACGGTGGCCACGACGACGCAGACGACGACGGCCAGGGCGATCTCGGCATGGTGCGGTACCCGGTATCGGGGGTGGACCGCGGACAACCAGCCGGGAAGGTCACCGTGGCGAGCCATCGCCAAGCTGGTCCGGCCGATCCCGGCGATCAGGGCCAGGAGGGCACCGAGTGATGCGAGTGCCGCCCCGATCCGGACGACCGGCGCGAGGGCTGTCGCCCCGGCAGCGTCGACGGCTGTGGTCAACGGTGCGGACGAGTTCGCCAGTGACTCGGGGCCGGCGGCCAGAAGCGCTGCCACCGCCACCACCAGATAGATCGCCACGGTGATCAGCAGAGCGGACCTGATGGCTCGGGGAATCGTGCGCTTCGGGTCACGGACCTCTTCGCCCATCGTCGCGATTCGGGCGTATCCAGCGAAGGCGAAGAACAGCAGCCCGGCGGCCTGCATGATGCCATAGGCGTCGTCGGCACCCATGTCCGGCCAGTCGATCTTGGCCGGGCTCGCCTCCCCGCCGAGCGCGATGCCCACCACCACCGCCGCCAGCGCGATCAGGCTCGTGGCGACCAGAGCACGCGTCAACATGGCCGTTTTGGTCACGCCGCGGTAGTTGAGCGCTGCCAGCGCCACCACGCCGGCCACAGCGACGCCGCGCTGAGCCCACCACGGTCCGGGCACGGCGTAGGCGGCGAAGGTGAGCGCCATCGCCGCACACGATGCCGTCTTACCGATCACGAACCCCCATCCGGCGATGAAGCCCCACCACGGCCCCAGCCGTTCGCGCCCGTAGATGTAGGTGCCGCCGGACGTCGGGTACTTCGCCGCCAAGTGGGCCGACGCCATCGCATTGCAGTAGGCGATCACCGCGGCGATGACCAGCCCGATCAGCAAGCCCGTACCGGCGGCTCGCGCCGCTGGCCCGAATGCCACGAAGACCCCAGCGCCGATCATCGACCCCAGCCCGATCACCACGGCATCAGCCGTGCCCAGACGTCGAGCGAGAGAGGGGTCGGGTGACATGCAACGCTCCTCGGATATTGCATCAAACCAGTTTGATGTATCGTCGTGCCCATGGCACCGTCCCGTCAAGCGACCGCGCCGCCGGCGTTCGTCCGGATGATCGATCACCCGGTGCGGTGGCGGCTGCTGACCGCGTTGGCCGGCAGTGACCACCGGGTCCGCGAGTTGGTGCAGTTGGTTGGTCAGCCCCAGAACCTGGTCTCGTACCATCTGCGCCTGCTGCGCCGTGGCGGGTTGGTCACGGCCCGGCGCAGCAGCTTCGACGCGCGGGACAGCTACTACCACCTCGACCTGGACCGCTGTTCGGCCGAACTGGCTACGACCGGTGCCGCGTTGCATCCGGCGTTACGTGAGCCCGCCGTGCCGCCATTTGGCGGGAGCGGACCACGCTGGTCCCACGAAACGTCCGTGCTGTTCGTGTGTACCGGTAACAGCGCTCGGTCCCCGATCGCCGAAGCTTTGCTTCGTCACCACACGGCTGGGTCGCTGGACGTGGCGAGCGCGGGCACCAGTCCCAAACCACACCTGCATCCGGGTGCCGTGCAGGTCATGGCCGCGGAGTTCGGCATCGACCTGGCTGATCAACAGCCACGACGTCTCGCCGGCTTGGAAGGTCGCCGATTCGATGCCGTGATCACGCTGTGCGACAGGGCGCGTGAGCGCTGCCCGGAGTTCAAACAGCACCCGCGGCGCATCCACTGGAGCATTCCCGACCCGGCAACGGCTTCCGACGCCGACGAGGCCGGCTTTCCGGCCTTCCGGCGCGCCGCGGCGGACATCAACACGCGGGTGCGGCACTTGCTGCCCGCTCTTGCCTCGACCGACTGATAGAGGAGGCACCATGCCTGCCACCGAGCGCTACGCCAGCGTCCGTTACATCGTCGACGACGTGCAGGCGGCGATCGACTTCTACGCCACGCATCTCGGCTTCGCGGTGAACACCAATGTCGTTCCCGCATTCGCCGACGTCGTACGTGGCCCGCTTCGACTCCTGCTGTCCGGGCCCGCGAGCTCGGGTGCGCGCGCCACCCCGGTCGACGTCGTGGACGCCGGGCGCAACCGCATCCATCTCGTCGTCGACGATCTGGATGGCGAGGTCGCTCGCCTGCGCCGAGCCGGGCTGCCCTTCCGCAGCGACATCGTCGCTGGTCCAGGCGGGCGGCAGATCTTGCTCGCCGACCCGGCCGGCAACCTGATCGAGCTGTTCGAACCCGCCCGTTCCGCCGAGCGATGAGCCGGTCGCCGGTCGCCGACGCGGCATTGACGCGTCCAGCCGTTCGCAGCCGATTTTCTGCGTGGAGAATGACGGTCCGCCTGACGATGTTCGCTCCGGCTGAGTTAGTCTCGCACGCAGATGGCGACCACCGTCTGGAGGCGGAACATCGTGTTCAACAAGAAAGTCCTGCTGGCAGCGCTTCTGGCTGTAGCCGGCTACGTCGGGTACCGCCGTTACCAGTCCGGGCAAGCCGAGCAGGATCTGTGGGCCGAGGCCACGGATCCGATCCCGCCGGCCGACCCGCGCTGACCGATCCCACCGGCCACGTGAGCCCCGCTATGCCGGGCGCTCGCGTGGCCGGTTCTGCGTTCTTCCGGGACTTGCATCCTCCCCGCTCGTGCTTTTGCGGTTGAAGTTGACGCTACGTCAACCGTTAGCGTCGTCGACGGATCGGATGGACCGATCCGGTGGACGGCACGGGAGCGATCATGAGCTGGTCGATCAACGAGGTGGCGCGCTATTCCGGCGTCTCCTCGCGGACGCTGCGTCACTACGACGCCATCGGCCTGCTCAAGCCGGCGTGGACCGAGCCGAGCGGACGACGCTTCTACGAGTGGGAGCACCTGCTGCGCCTGCAGCGGATTCTCCTGCTGCGCGAGCTCGGACTCGGACTCGACGCGATCGGTGACGTTCTCGCCGGGCAGGACCACGACAGCACCGTCGACGTCCTGCGTCGGCACCGAGATTGGCTGCTGAGCGAGCGAGAACGTCTCGACCGGCTCGTCTCGACCGTGGAGGCCACCATGACCGAACTCGAGAAGGGAGGAACGATGACCGCGGATGCGATGTTCGACGGCTTCGATCACAACCCGTACGAAGCCGAAGCCCGAGAACGTTGGGGCGACCAAGCCATCGACGACTCGTATGCGCGTGCCCGGGGTTGGACCCCGGAGCAGGCCGAGCAGGCCCGGCGGGGATTCGGCGAGGCCAGGGACGCACTGGCGGCGCTGCGTGCCGACGGCGTCGCCGTCGACGACGAGCGGGTTCAGGACATCATCCAGGGCCACTACGAGTGGATCTGCCTGTTCTGGACGCCGAACCAGGAGGCCTACAAGGGGCTCGCCGACCTGTACGTCGACGACCACCGATTCCGGCAGAACATCGGCGCAGGTGACGACGCCTTGGTCGAGTACCTGCGGGACGCGATGAAGGCCTACGCCGACACGCGCCTGGGCTAGAAACCGAAGTCGGGAGAGCTGCAGATCTCCCGACTTCGGCTGGCGGGCGCAGCGCGGCTTCTCGTGCTACCGGGTGTAGCGAAGCAGCACCAGGGTCGGCGGTGTCAATAGCGGCAGGGCCGAGCGTGCCGGAGTCGGGCGGCGGACCAAGCCGTCCTGTCTCATAGGAATGGATTGGGTGTCGCGCTCGATCAGGCGGTATCCTCGACCACGCAGTCCTGCGGATGGCTCGTCGCCGATGCCGGGCTGTACTGTTCGGGGACGTAGCTCAATTGGCAGAGCACTGCCTTTGCAAGGCAGGGGTTAGGGGTTCGATTCCCCTCGTCTCCACCAGCACGAAATGGCCGCTCACCTGCGGCTAAGTAAGACCGCAGCTTCTCGCGGTGCATCCTCACCTCCTCGCTGGTGGCCCATTGGTGGCCCATCAGTCGGCGCACGCCTTCTCGGCGCGTGCGTCCAGGGCAGTTCAACATGCGCGGGCCTCCGTGTCTCCGAACGACCTCATTTCCCCGGATACAGGTCGGCCCCAGCCAGGCGATCACACCGCCGGCCGGGGCCTCGGAACCCACGCAGGAGTGGACCCCGTGAGCGAAACAGTAATCAGCCCGCAAGAACCCACCCGCAACACCTACGTCACGATGTCGTCGAGCCTCAATGTCGGCGCGAAGTGGTATACCCGCATCGGCCGTGTCGTCGTCGGCGACGTCGACCACGTGCTGTCCATCCAGATGACGCCGGACAAAGCCGCGACGCTCGCGGCGGACCTGATCCGCGTCGTCGCCGAGTCCGGTGCCAGCGCGGTGCCAGCAGTGGTGCTCGACGCCTTCGACAACGCCGCCGAGAAGCTCAGATGACGCGGCTGCCGCGCACCAGCGACGCGCTTATCCAGGACCAGCACACACACGAGGACTGGCACGCCGCACTGCTCGAGTTCGACGCGGCCCTCGGTCTCGAGTCCGAGTACGGCTACGGCGTGTACGTCGAGCTGCTTGGCGACGATCGGGTGCGGTTGCACGTGCCAGCGCTGGGCACCGACGACCGATTCGACGCCGACGAGGGCGAGCAGCAGGACGCCACCGTCCGTGCGGCGATCGTGGCTGCCGCTCGCGCTCTGGGCATCAGCGCCGCGGAGCTGGGTTGCACCACTACCGACAGCGAGTCGAAGGAGCTGAACCGCCAATGAGTGAGCCCCGCGACGTAGACCAGCCCGCGGACCACGGCTGCGGCGGCACGTGCTTCTTCTGCCGCGAGGGCGACCCGGACGGCCCCACGTCGCCGCGCCGCCCGCAGCCGCCAGTCGAGCCGATCGAGGATGACGACGAGGATGACGAACGGTAGCGGGAGAAGCCCGGCCCGGCCCGGTCCGCGGATGCCCGGGCCGGGCCGTCAGCGGTTGACCGGCCCCCGGGGGTAGCGGCGGCAAACTCGCGCACCGCGTCGCGCAGTCCGCACCGGTGGACGGGGGCGGGTGTTCAGCGGGATGCGCCGTCGGGCCACACTCTGGCGACGCTGAGCCCCATTTCTCGGGCCAAATACACCACGTCAGCCGTCCCCCCGTACCCGCGGGCAGGCTCGCCATCCCACACCGCCAGAAGAACATCGGCGGCTCGCAGCATCAGCCGACTCGCATCCATGTGGGACTCCGACGTCGACTCGATGTGGTCGAGCCGGTGCACGTCGACCGCTCGCGCGAGGAGGTCGTCATACTCGGCGTGCGCTGACTCCGGGAGACTGCTGTCGCGGTACTTCACCGCCGGCACGACGGCCACGAGCTTGCCGCCGGCGTCGAGCACGGCCCTGGCGAAGATCTGATCCGCGCCGTCAGCCAGGCAGCTGAGACCGACGAGGTCACCCTCGATCGTCGCGAGATGCGCCCGGATGCCCTCATCGACCAGCCGCGTGGTGGTGTCATCTAATCCGCGGTGGCCACTGACGGCGATCCTCACTGGCGCTCCCCATAGGTGTCGAACATCAGGTCGTCGAGCTCCCGCACGGAGGCGGTGTCGGCCCGCACGGCGGACCGGAAGTCACGCACAGCGAGCCGGACCCGCTCGGAACCGTACCGGGTACCGAGCTGGTGCGCGTCCGCGGCGATCCTGCATGCCTCGTCGACGTCGCCGCCAGCGGCCAGCGCGCGGGCGTGCTCGACCATCGCCACGGCGGACTGTTTCGGGCTCCGCGCACCGGGGGCGGACGACGGGAGCGCGCTGCGGCAACCGAGGCGCGACGCGGCGACGACACGAGACTGGTCGATCTTCGCCTGGTCGAACCGGAACACCCACGGCCACACCGGTTCCTCATGCTGTCCCGCCTCGGCGTACCGCTCGGCCTCGTCGAGCATCCCCCAAGCGGCCGCGTCGCCGAGATGCGCCAGGGCGACCGCGTCGGCCGCAGCGAGCCACGCCCGGGCGGTGGCCGGCGCAGAGTTCGGCAGCCGGGCCGCGGACTCGCGGATGAGCCGCAGACCTTGCCGCGCATCGCCGACTGTCACCGCGTACTGCCCGAGACTTGCTTGCATGTAGACCGGCAGCAGCGGGTTACCGGTGCGGCGGGCGGCGTCGACGGCCAGGCGGTAGTTCGCCCGCGCGACGGCGAGGTTCACCGTGTCGGCATGCAGCCACGCGACGAGCCCGGCGGCCTCGCTGACGGCGCCGAACATGCGCGCCTGCATCTGCCCGGTGGCGCGTTCGGCGAGCTGCCGCGCGAGGTTCAGGTGCCCGGTTGCTGCCGCGAGCATCGCCCGGGCTGGGGTGGTCTGCTCGATCTGCCGATACGACAGGGTGGTGAGCATGACGAGGCGGTCGTCGTCGGCGTGCTGCGCGGCGACGACGGCGGATGCGGCGGCGCCGACGGTGGTAGCGATGAATTGGCGGCGGTCCGTGTCGTCACCCCCTTGGTCGTTGTCGGTGAGCCCGGCGAGGCGTCTGGGTATGCCCAGCCCATCGCACAGGGCCCGTATAGTCGCTATACCCGGATCGCGGCTGCGGCCCGTTGTGAGTCGGGACACGTGCGCTTGGGAGATGCCGGCGCGGGCTGCGATCTCGGTCTGAGAGAACCCGGCGTCGAGCACCATCCGCAGGACGGGTGCCCAGTCACCTGCTCTGAGGGCGTCGCGGATCTCAGGTCTGTCCCAGCCCTCAAGCTCGGTACCCATTGTGCGCCGACACCTCCCGGGTTTCATCCCGACGTGTATAGGCCAGACGATCCCATACCTGGACGTGTAGCCGCCTCCCCACCCGTGACTCAGCATCGTGACCACGAGTGACGGGCAGGCACTGACCGCCTCGATCGTGGCTCGAGGCGCCCTGCCGGATGCGCGCCGCCCACACGGACTCCCCGGCAGGGCGCCGCCCCTCAACGATCCCCGGCGACGAGGACGACACCATGAGCAGGTACGAGACCACCAGGCGTCAGCCGTGCCGCACGTGCGGCACGGTCACGTTGCACCGAGTGACGATCATCAAGGAGGACGACGAACGCGACCGCGAACTGGTCGAGTGCACAGGGTGCGGATCGTGACCCTCACCCACCTGGCCCTCGATGGCGGCACCGACGAGGTCGGCGCGGCCACGATCGTCGTGCTCGGGCTCGTCCTGTTCGCCATGGTGTCCTTCGACCGGTGGCGCCAGCACCGCCGGAACCGGTCATGACCGACGAGGAGCTCGGGGCCGCGTTCGGCGCCCGCGTACGGCAACTGCGTCAGGACCGCGGGCTGACCCGGACCGAGCTCGCCGCACAGGTCGGGCTGCACGCCAACAACATCGTCGCGCTCGAGAGCGACGGAACCGGCGCGACCCTCCTGCTGATCCACCGGCTCGCTGACGCGCTCGACGTGCCGCCCAGAGACCTCATGTAGGCGCCCGAGTGAAGAGTTATAGGCGACCGGCTGCACGCGCCAGCGGGCGCCATACCGGGGGCCTTGTCCTCATCGACGACTTCGGCGACGCGCTGCGGAAAGGTCTATAACGTTGCCCGTGGTGGCTGTCGTATCAGCAGTTCGCTCGTCGTGGGTCCACCGGTGAATCCACGCCGGCGCTACACCGACCACGTGTGACGCGCGCGCAACGGCCTGCCTGCCGTAGACCCTATGCAGGGCCTGCCTGAGAAGAAGCGGCCGCTCATCCGCGACCTCGACGGGTTCGTTGGTGCGCCAACCCTGGGAGGAAAGTTGGATGGAGAGACTTCTATAGCGCTGGGCGCTGATTACCCCCAGTTCCCGCGCACGGCGCATTATGGCCGACACGGACATCCCGTAGTCCGCCTTGACCGGAAGGTAACCATGGAGGTTGAGGGACTCAGTGATTCGCTGCTGGACGATGCTGGCGGGCAGTAAGAACGCACCGGCGAAGTGGAAGGCTCGCTGCTCCTCCGGGCTTCGCGTGCTCCTTATCGGTCCAGCGAGATCACGGTCGGCAATCAAGTGAAATGCTTCGTGGAGCAACGTGAGCCGCTTAATCGGAGGCGTAGTAGGGGCGGCCGGCGGGTCGATAGGTCTGCAGGACGATGCCCTTCGGGAAGGCGCGCGTCTCGACCAGGTCGAGCGCGAGGTCCGGCCCGGAGTCGGGGAACAGCCTTTCCCCCTGCCCGACGATCACGGGCGCCACGAGCAGGGTCAGTTCGTCGACGAGGTCGTTCATCAGCAGCCAGCGCGCCAGCATGCCGCTGCCGTGCACCTGCAACTCGCGTCCCGGCTGTGCCTTGAGGTCCCGGACGGCGCTGGCGAGATTTCCGGACAGTACGGTCGTGTTCGACCAGGTCGGCTCGGTGAGCGTCATGGATGCCACGTACTTGGGACGTGTGTTGAGGGCGTTGGAGATGGGGTTGTTGCCGTGGTCAGCGCCCCAGGTGCCGGTGCCCCACGACCAGTTGAATATCTCGTAGGTGCGCCGGCCGAACAGGAACGCGTCGGCCCGCTGGTAGTAGTTGCCGACGTAGGTGAGGGACTCGTCGTCGAACAGCGGCCTGGCCCACCCACCACGGTCCATGCCTGGGTCGAAGTCGGGGTGGCGTCCGCCGTTGGACTGGAATACGCCGTCGACGGAGACCTGGATGTTGACCTTCAGTTCCATGATGCCGCTCTTCGTTTGACGGATGTAACACGGGAGGATGTTTCGGGAGGCTGCTCGGGTCGGCTCATCGCTTCAGCGGGGCGTCGAGCCGTCGGGGGACGTACTCGAGCAGCTGGGTGCGGTTGTCGAAGACTCGGCTTTCCACCAGGTCGAGGGCGAAATCGGAGTATCCGTCGTAGATCCGATCCGTACCCGTCCTGCCGGTGATGACCGGGAAGATCACCACGCGGAACCTGTCGACCAGGCCCGCGTCCATCAGCGAGCGGCACAGGCTGACGCTGCCAAGGGTCCGGATGGGCTTCGTGGCGGTCCGTTTCAACTCGCTCACGACCTCGACGAGATCGCCGGACAGCACGGTGGTGTTCGGCCACGCGTAGGGCTGCCGCAGTGTCGAGGAGATGACCACCTTGTCGGCTGCGGCCAGGCCGGTGAGTGATTTCGGACTCTTGGTCACTGACGTTTTCGTCGGCCGGAGCGTTCTGCGCCATCCCCGACATCAGTCGATACGTCGTCGATCCCATCAGGAACGTGACATCGGTGACGGGCTCGCGCTCCAGCCAGCCGAGGTACTCCGGGCCCTCCAAGCCCCACCAGCCCGGCCATCCCTCGGCGGCGCCGTAACCGTCGAGAGAGGTGATCATGTTCACCACCAGCTGCTGGGATGTCGTCGCGGTCTGCTCGCTCATGGTTCTCCTCGTGTTTTTGCCACCAACCACCAGGCCGGCACCTGATAACTTTAAAAAGTAAAGCAGGCTTGATTAAAACAAGTTAATTGTTAATGTCTGGGCATGGCGAAGCGGGAGTACGGGCAGTTCTGTGGGCTGGCGCGTGCCGCCGAGATGCTGGGACAGCGGTGGACGCTGCTGATCCTGCGCGATCTGCTGATCGGGCCGCGGAGATACTCCGACCTGGCCGCGGGTCTGCCCGGCATACCGTCCAATCTGCTCGCCACGCGACTCAAGGAGCTGGAGCGGGACGGCCTGATCGTCCGCACGGCGCGCAGCGGGGCGGATCGGTCCATCGTGTACGCCGTGACATCGCGTGCGGCCGAGCTCCAGCCGGCTCTCGACGCCCTGGCCCGCTGGGGTGCTGCCGCGATGCGCGAGCCGCGCGAGGGTGAGACGGTCACCGAGGCGTCGCTGGTGACCGCGCTACGAGCGGCAGCGGACGACGGCAGCACGCCGGACGGGAGGTCCATCGGGTACACGATCAGAGTCGGCGACGCGGTCGCGCAAGCCACCGTGGGCAACGGGACGATCGAGGTCGCTCCGGGTGAGCACCCCGACCCCGACCTGGTCATCGCTGGCGGACCGGTCCTGCGTGACCTGCTCGCCGGCGATCTCTCCCCGGCCGACGCCATCGACCAGGGCGCCATCTCGGTTCAGGGTGACCCCGACCTGCTCGCCAGGTTCGCCGAAACATTCTCCGTTCCGTACTCCGATGCAGTGTCGCATTGGTGATGCCACGACCAACAGCACGGGGAACTGGCGTAACTGGCAGCGCCCCGCCTTTGCAAGGCGGGGGTCAGTGCGCGTAACCGGCTGGCCGATTCCGCCCGCCCGTCGTCGGTGATGCGGTACACGGTCCGTTCCGGGCGTCCCCCTCACGACGCGTCTCGGACGGCTCGATCAGTGCGGCCGTCGTCGTCGGCCGAAACCGACGTCGATCTGACAGTCGGTGACTGGGTCGACGAGCTCGAGCGACATGCCCAGCGCACCGCCGAAGCGTGGAGCGATCCACAGGCGTGGACCGGCTTGACGGCCATGGGAAGTCCGATGGAGTTGCCGGCGCCGCTGATCGGCGCCATGGTCCTCGGGGAGTTCGTCGTGCACGGCTGGGACCTGGCGCGCTCGACCGGACAGGACCCGGTATGGGACGACGACCTGCTGGAGTACCTGTACGTCGAGGTGGCGAAAACCGCCGAGCAGGGCGCGAGATGGGGGTGTACGGGCCGGCGGTCGCCGTGCCGGACGCGTCACCGACGATGCATCGCCTCCTGGGCCTCACCGGGCGCGACCCGCTGTGGGCCTCGAACCGCTGAGCCATTCAGCCGTACGACAGGGCCGCCGAGCGACGGACGCACCACGAGGTGTTCTGTTGCGCCACGGGGCGTGCATGGGTGGTCCGACAGGCAATTGCCAAGTGAACATGATCATTTTACCGGTGGAGCTGCTCGGATCGAGGAACTGAGGAGAACCCGGTAGGATCGCTTTTGCCCGGGCTCCGGCCCGGGTGTGACGAGTGTCTGCGAAGTCCGGTCCAATCCGGCGCTGTCCCGCAACTGTGATGCCTCCGCACAGCGGAGGACGAGCCAGGTCGCCAGCCTCGTTGCCCCGATTCGTCCTCGGTGGAAAGGGCGGGTCGCGGAGGCGAGCCCCACCGGCCGACGCGCCCCTTCCAGCGACAGAAGGAGGCGCAAGACATGAAACGTCCGTCCCGGCTCACCGGTCTCACTGCGGTTGTTGTGGTGCCGTTGTTGCTGGCCGCCTGTGGCGACGACGACACCGCTGGGACCGCAGCCGAAAGCTCGTCCCCGGCCACCGCGTCGGCGGACTCGTCGTTCCCGGTCACGGTGGAAAGCGACGGGCAGCCCGTCGAGATCCCCGAGGCCCCCGAGCAGATCGTCTCGTTGTCGCCAACCGCCACCGAGATGCTGTTCGCGATCGGCGCGGGTGACCAGGTCGTCGCGGCGGACGAGTACTCGTACTACCCGCCGGAGGCGCCGACCACCGATCTGTCCGGGTATCAGCCGAACGCCGAGGCGATCATCGGTTACGACCCCGACCTCGTGGTGGCCGAGAACGACCCTGGTGAGCTGGTGTCCAGCCTCGACCAGGTCGGTATCCCCACGCTGATCAACACGTCCGCGGCCACGATCGAGGACTCCTACGCCCAGATCGAGCGCCTCGGGGTGGCGACCGGGCACGTCGGCGAGGCGGCAGAGCTAGTGGCGCAGATGAAGGCCGACATCGACGAGCTCACCGCCGACATCCCGGCCGATGCCGAGCCGATCACCTACTTCCACGAGCTCGACCCCAACCTGTACACGGTCACCGGGGAGACGTTCGTCGGCGAGGTGTACGCCATGGCCGGCATGGTGAGCATCGCCGACGACGCACCAGAGGCGAGCGGGCCGTACCCCCAACTCTCGCCGGAATACGTCGTCAAAGCCGACCCCGACGTGATCTTCTATGCCGACAGCGCGGACTCCGGCGTCACGGCCGAGTCCATCGCCCAGCGGCCCGGCTGGGACCAGCTGACCGCCGTGCAGGAAGGCCGCGTCATCGAGATCGACAAGGACATCGCCAGTCGGTGGGGTCCGCGGGTGGTGGACTTCCTTCGCGCGCTGACCGACGCTCGCGCCGACCTCGTGTCGGCGTCGTCGTAACAGAACGTCGATCCCGATGAAGACGACACCGCCCCCCTCGGCGGGCCCACCGGCAGGCGCTGCCGCTCCGGAGCTCAAGCCGGTGCGCCTGACGGCCAAGCCGTTGCTGCTGTCCCTGGCCGTGCTGGTCGTGACGGTGCTGCTGGGCCTGACGATCGGCCCGGCTGGGCTGCCGCTGCGGGGCGTGCTGGTCGAGATCGCCAACCAGGTGCCGTTCGTGGATCTGGACGGCGGGCTCGACGAACGCGACGCCGCGGTCCTGTGGCAGCTGCGTGCGCCGCGGGTGGTGCTGGCCATGCTGGTCGGCGGGATGCTGGCGATCGCCGGCGCCGGGTATCAGGGGGTGTTCCGCAACCCGCTGGCCGACCCGTACCTGTTGGGCGTGGCTGCGGGCGCAGGCCTGGGGGCGACGTTCGCGATCGTCTCGGGCAGCGACCGGGGGCTGTTGCCGGTGACGGCGTTCGTCGGTGGCCTGATGGGGGTCGCGGCCACGTACGTACTGGGTCGCAGCGCCGGCGGGCGCAGCGCCAACTCGCTCATCTTGGCCGGTGTCGCCGTCGCGGCGTTCTTCACGGCCGTCCAGACGTATGTCAACCAGCGCAACTCGGACTCGCTGCGCGAGGTGTACGGCTGGATCCTGGGTCGGCTGCTGACCGCAGGGTGGGGCGAGGTGCTCACGGTCCTGCCGTACGTCGCGGTCGCGACGATCGTGATCTTCGGTCATCGCAGGTTGCTCGACGTGCTCAGCGTCGGCCAGGACGAGGCCGGCAGCCTCGGCGTCCCGGCGGCCAGAGTCCGGCTGCTGGTGGTCCTGGCGGCGACGCTGGGAACGGCGGCCGCGGTCGCGGTGAGTGGGCTCATCGGGTTCGTCGGCATCGTCGTCCCGCACATCATCCGGATGCTCACCGGCACGTCGTATCGCATCATCCTGCCGCTGTCCGCGCTGTTGGGAGCGGCGTTCCTGGTGGGGGCGGATCTGGCCGCACGCACGTTGATCTCGCCGGGGGAACTGCCCGTGGGCGTGCTCACGGCGTTCATCGGTGCGCCGTTCTTCACCCTGGTGTTGCGTAGTTCCCGGAGGAGCTGGTGAACGCGCTGACCGTGACCGGGCTCGAGGTCACTCTGCTGGGGCGCAGGGTGCTCGCCGACGTGGACCTGACGGTGCCTGCCGGGTCGTGGGTGACCGTCGTGGGGCCGAACGGTGCCGGGAAGTCCACGCTGCTGCGCGCGATCGCCGGTGCCGTCGACTACACCGGAGGCATCGGTTTCGACGGGGGGTCGCTCGACCAGCTCAGGTCGCGGGAACGTGCTCGCACGGTGGCGTTCGTGCCGCAGGCGCCGACCCGCCCGGACGGCATGAGCGTGCTGGACTACGTGCTGTTGGGCCGGACGCCGTACGTGCCGTACTTCGGGGTGGAATCCCCGCGTGACATCGCCGTTGCCGAAGAACTGCTCGAGACGCTGGAGCTGCGGGAACTCGCTGAACGGCCGGTCACCTCGTTGTCCGGTGGCGAATTCCAGCGAGCGGTCCTCGCCCGGGCGTTGGCCCAGCAGGCGCCGTTGCTCCTGCTGGATGAGCCGACCAGCGCGCTGGATCTGGGCCACGCCCAGCACGTGCTGGAACTGGTGGACCACCTCCGGGTCGATCGCGGCTTGACCGTGATCAGTGCGCTGCATGACCTGACGACCGCCGGCCAGTTCGCCGAACGGCTGGTTCTGCTGGTCGATGGTGCGGTCGTGGCGGAGGGCGAGGTCGAGGCCGTGTTGACCGAGGAGCTGATCTCGCGGCATTACGACGCGTCGGTACGGGTGGTGCATGACCCGCACGGCGGCGTGGTGGTGGTGCCGGTGCGTGAACGCGCGGTCCGCCGGCCGGGGGTGTCCTCCGGTGCGTGAGGGAGGACCAGCGCATATCCGTGCGGCAGCGGCCGGTGCCCCGGCCGCCGTGGCCGTCGCGCTCGTGCTGGACCGGGTATGGCGGGAGCCGCCGCTGGCGGTGCACCCCGTCCGCCTGATCGGGATCGGCCTGGACACGGCGGGCCGGCGGATACCGGCCGGTCCCCCGGTGCGTGCCGCCGTCACCGGCGGTGTGGCCTGGACGGTGGGCGCGGTAGCGGTGGTCGCGGCGGGCGTCGGCGTGCACCGGGCCGCCGGGCGTGCGTCGCCGTGGATCCGGCCGGTGCTGGTCGGCGCGGCGTTGTGGCCGCTGCTGGCCTACCGGATGCTGCTCGACGAGGTCGATGCCGTGGAGCGTGCGCTTCAGGCTGACGTGGCGGCGGGGCGCGCCGCCGTCGCCCGGATCGTCAGTCGCGACGTCAGCGCCGCGTCGGAAGACCAGGTGCGTCAGGCGGCGATCGAGTCGCTGGGCGAGAACTTGTCCGATTCGGTGATCGCGCCGCTGCTGTGGTTCGGCCTCGGTGGGCTGCCGGCTGCCGCCTTGTACCGGTACGCGAACACCGCGGACGCGGTCTGGGGCTACCGGAC